>DASTQK010000247.1:0-10535 GCA_035761765.1 Rubrobacteraceae bacterium | reverse complement strand
CGTCTTGCCGCCCGCGTCGCGTGCCTCGGCGGTCGTGGCGTTGCTCCTGAGGTGCCGGCGGACAGTGTAGGGGCCGTTCCCGGTCGTCAGGGTAACCTCCACCACCGTAGGGTCCTTCGTCGATCCGCCGCTCCAGGGGATCGACTCGTTCGCGAAGCGAGGACCTGCGCCCTTCGAGCCGAAGAATGCCCAGAGGATCGTCTCGAAGAGGGTGGACTTGCCAGCCCCGTTGGGCCCGACTACCCCGACGGCGCCCTCGGGCGGGGAGAGCTCGACCGGGTCCCTGAGCTGCTTGTAGTTCTCTATGTAGAGCCGCTCCAGGTTCACGAGAGGCCCCCAGGCTCCTCGCTCACGGCCCGCGCCAGGTAGCCTCGTCCCTTCTCCAGAAACTCCTCGGCGAAAGCCTTCTCGAGGTCCCCCTTCTCTCGACGCTCTCTCACGAACGCCGCGAACTCGTCCTGCAGAGGTCCGAACACCGCTGAGGCCGGACCGCCGTTCGTGGCCTCCGGGCTCTCCTCGGCGTGGATCTCCAGGCTGAAGTTCAGGCAGCGGCGCTGCAGGTCGCGGAGGAGCTCCCTGTCCACCCCGCTCGCCACCCCGCGCCTCACGTCGTAGGCGCGCAGGCGCACGATCGCGCCTTCCAGCTCGGCGTCCTCGGTCCGTTTGCGGATCTCCTCCGTCAGCGCCGAAGCGTCCATCTTGCGCGCGCTTATCTTGGGAAGGTCGATCATCGGGCGGGTCTCGATGGGTACGTGCTCCACCGAGACGCCGCCGCCGACGAACTCGGCGATCGCGAACCCCGGCCTGGATGCCACCTCGCTGAAGCTGAACCGCTCGGTCGCCCCGGAGTAGAAGGAGTTCTCCCTGTGCCTGTGGAAGTCGTGGTAGTGGCCGAGCGCGATGTAATCAAAGGCGCCCTCGAGCATCCCGGAGTGCAAATTCGCCTCGCCCATCTCGTGCTGCCGCGCCTCCAGGTTCGGGACGAGGCCGTGGGTCACGAGGATGTTGATGTCAGCGTCGCGCTCCGGGGTGACGGCCCCCGCGTTCGCGACCGCCCCGTGCGGTACCAGCGTCACACCCACCGCTATGTCCCCGACCTCGATCTGCTCGTAGTCGATCTCGAACCCGTGCGCCGAGTATGCGTTTACCAGGTTCGAGTACTCTAGCGCTGCCGTCGTGGTCCTTAGTCGCGGCGTCTCGTGGTTGCCCGCTGCGACCAGGTAGGGGATGTTTGCGCGCGCGGTGATGCGTGCCGTCTGCTTCAGGAAGCCGATAATGACGTGTGTCGCCGGACGCACGGAGTCGAAGACGTCGCCGGAATGGATCACCAGGTCCACCTCTCGCTCCAGGATTGCGTCAATAGCCCTCGCGTACGCCTCCTGTACGTCCACCTCGCGCTGATTTCGCCCCGTCTCGGGGTGCAGCTTCGCGTACCTCGTGTACCCCAGGTGCGTATCCGAGATATGCGCTATGCGTACTATGCTGCCGACCTTCTCTCGTCTCCTGAACCAGAGCTATTCTAGCCGGAGTGTGTCATTTTTCCTCTGGTCTGTCTCTACCTGTAAACCACACGAAACCGTTCGCACACCAGCGGCATGTCCGGCGCAGGTTCCATGCCTATGTTCGGCAGCATGCGCGAGAAGAAGCGCCAGTGCGCCTCTCGCCAGTATTCCAGCGAACGGTCCCCTTCTCCCTCTTCGCAGGCGAACCGGGCATCGACCTCCTCGTAAGGCCGCACCTCGACCTCGGTCGTCTGCACGATGCACAGGGGATCGCCTTGCCCGTCAAGGACGATGGTCTTCGAGCCGACCTCGGGCAGTGGCTCACCTTCGGCTTCGTACTCCCAGAGCGCCGAGCAGGTCGCCGTCTTGGTTCCAGCCACGATCAATGCACCCAACTCGTCTGCCATCTGGGGAGAGTCACCCCATCCTTCGGCTACGTATTGCTCATCGCGCACCGGTGAATCCGGCGGAAGCGTTTGCAGGTAGCTTAGCCAGTACGCCTCGAGCCGGTTATCTTCCAACATGCGACACCCTGATCGAGGTCAGTCCCTCATCCTGTCGAGCCCGGAGAGTATGCGCGAGGCGTCTGTGCCGCTGCGGCGGGTGCGGTTGGGCTTTTTCAGGTTCCAGACGAAGTTCTTGTACGGGTCGGCGGCGCCCTTGCCGGAGCGGAAGGCGGCGCTGACGGCGTCGAGGGCCTCGTAGATGCGCTCTTCGGGAACGCCTTCTATGTCGGAGCGGACCGCGGTTATCTTGGGTGGCTTGCTCGTGAGGTTACGCATCACGGAGAGGACGGAGGTAGCCGGGTCCTGGGAGCTCTGGCCGTAGATGGCGGTGCCCTGCGCGCCCATGAGAACCGCAGGCCGCGGGAAGCGGCCGAAGACCGGGACCGAGTAGTGAGCGTGGCGCAGAAGGAGGCGGCCCTTCTCGAGTTGCAGGAGCTCCTCGCGCACGGTCTGGGAGAAGGAGCGGTAGGAGGCGTTGGTAAGCTCCTCGTCGCCGACGCGCCCGTAGAGGCTGGTGGCGGCGTTGCCGACTACCTCGTCGTCCACCTTGCTGCGGAACTGCTGCGCCCCGAAGAGGGTGAGCTTGAGGTGGCGGCCACGAGCGGAGATGTCCACGAGGGTGTCTTTGAGGGAGGAGGTGCGGGAGCCCGAGGGAGCGTACTTGTTTAGCTCGTCGACAAAGATTATGAGTTTGTCCACCCCGAGCTCGTTGCGCTCGGCCTTCTCCCAGATGCTCTTTATGACCTTGGTGACGACGAGGTCCTGCGGCACCCCCGTGAGCCTGGAGATGTCAACGACGCGCATCTCGCGGTCCGTGAAGGTATCCTCGACGCTGGGGGAGTCCTTGTAGTCTACCCGGCCGTTCACCAGGAGGCCCTGGCACTTGCTCGGCAGCCCGTCGAAGCGGTTGCGGACCTTGGCGATGGTCGCCTGGTGGTGCCCGTTCCAGTACGAGCTGTCGCTGTCGTCGAAGTAGTCGAAGGCCGCGTTGATCTCCCCGTAGAACGCGCTCATGGACTCGACGCGGGCGCTGATGAGGTACTCGACGAACCCGCGGAACTTGTCGTCGTAATCCGTGGGATCGAAGATGCGCCCGGCGTGCGGCAATACGTCCCCGAGGTCCCACAGGATGGGATGGACGTCTGAGTCCTCGCCGCGCGCGGTGCGCAGGGTGTTGAGCCTCCTGGCCGGTATGTCCGAGGGGTAGACGGTGCTCTCCTGCGGGTCCTGGCCGTAGGCGAGCGGCGCGAAGATGGTCAGGTTCCTGAACGGCTCCATCTCGAGGCCGAGCGCCTCGTACATCTCCCGGTCCTCGGGCGGGAGGCCCTTCTGGTTCGCCTTCTCGTAGCGGGCGGCGAGCTCGGGGGCTGCGTCCGGGTCTACCTCGACGGGCTTGTCCAGGTAGAGGAGGTCCGCTCCCTTCACGTTGAACATCAGGGCGGCGACCTTCTTGTCCTTGGCGGTCTGGAAGATGCTCGAGATGGTGAACAGGGCGTGGCTCGTCTTGGTGGAGAGCCCGCTCATGCCGGTGATGTTCAGGTGGCCGGCCTCGGGGCCCATCAGGTAGTCGGCGTCGGCGTAGAGCGGCGTGCGCTGCGGGGCGCCGTCTGCCTCGTTGCCGTTCTCGTGCAGGAGCATGGGGATCTTGGTCCCCGAGAACTCCCCGGCGCCGAGCGCGAACTCGATCGCGGCGCTCGTCGCGAAGAAGACGGGTCCGCTCTTCACCGGGCGCTTGCTCTTCTTGCGCTCCTCGCGGTGTCTGGTCGCCAGCACGCGGGCTCGGAAGACCAGGATCTCCACCCTCTCCGAGAGGGCCGGCAGCGAAGGGTCGCCGTCAAAGGCGTAGAAGTCGTCGAGAAAGGACTGCAGGTCAGAGTAACGGCGCGGGTCGTCGAGGACGGCTATAGCCGTGGCGTCCTCTGACTCGGCGGCGACGATGTGCCCGATGTCCAGCCTCTGGGCGGATTCGGTCTCGGCGGTCCAGAAGAAAAACTCGTGTGCTGTGGCCGGGTGATCCTCGCTCGTCACGACCCGGCCGATAGGGCCGGAGGCTACGTCCAGGTAGTCCGGGTGCAGCATCTAATTCCTCCCGTTCGATGCAAGCTGGCGTTCCAGCCTCGCGTACGCTCTCTCGGAGCCCTGCACGAGGGGCTTCAGGATCTTCTCCACGTAGTGGATCGGGTAGATCATGGCCGGCCACCTCGGGTCGGGCTTCGCCAGCGGGGCGCGCTCGGCGAGGATCCAGCGCGATATCTCGTCTATCCGATCCGGCTCCATGCCCTGCGGCGCCTCTACCCGCATGAGCGAGCCCAGAGCGTCTGCGCCGCGCTGTGGCGGCCACACTCGCAGGTACCACGAGGTGCGCCGCTCGCCGGGGTCGCGGCGGAGCTGCCAGTCGGGGACGAAGCTGGTCGTACGCATGCCCGGCTCCAGATCCAGCAGCATCCCGATGTCCTTGCCCACGAACTCGGGACGTGCCACGCTCTTTATGAGGCCGACGGCACGCCGGTTCGACTCCCTGATGTCCTTGAGCTGCCCGTCAACCGCGATCCAGGCGTCGGGATCTTCGAGTGTGCGGTCGTCCCCCTCCCACTGCCGGAGCATCCCTCCCTCCAGCCTCTCCCGGAGGGCTCTGACCCTGACGCGGGACCTCTCCCTCATCCCGACGTAGTCGGAGGGGTCCGCCTCGTCCATGTACGCCGCGGAGTCGAGGATCAGGTGCCGTGAGGATGGGACCTCGTCAGGGCCGAGCTCTGCGAATCCCGCTGCCTGCAGGAGGTCCCAGAAGGCCTCGACCATCGCGTCTCCTGCGCTGCGGGGCAGGATCACGGCCTGCACCACGACCGGCGGGCTCTCCAGCGGCATGCGCCAGAAGCGCCTCCCGCAGCGGTTTACGATCGCGGCTGCCACGGTCGCGATGATGACCGGGGCCATCTCTATGCGCCCGATCTCGCGCGAGCTCTGCACGCCGTCGAGGAAGTAACAGAGCCGCGACGTGCCGTCCGGGCTGCCCGGGTCTCGAGGCCCGGGCGGGGTCTCGAGGTGGTGCGGACGTCCTGTGGGGCTCTGCTCTTCTTCGTCGGAGGGGTAGCGGCCGAACTGCTGGGCCTCCAGGTCGCAAGACCCTGCCCCGGCGGTTACATGGATGCCCCTGCGCTCGGCCTCGGCGAGGGCCTTGCTTATCTTCGTCACGAAATCGTACGCCGTGCTCCCCATCAGCATTGACTCAAGAGTATACGCGGATGGGTCGAAAGAAACTATGCCTTCTCTTGAGGTACAGGTACAGGCAGCTCGAACTGTCTCTCGGCGAGGCCGATGGCGGCCCGGAAGCTCCGGCGCTCTTCGGGGGTGCCGGTGTACGCCTCGCGAGCCATCTTGAGCACCTTCTTTGCCTCGTCCCGCTGCTCGGGGGCGTTGGGGACCTCCTTTGAGTAGGCGTAGGTGAGGTCGTCGTCTTCGGTGTAGTAGAAGTGGATGAAGATGCTCTTCTGGCGTCCCAGGCCGGAGAGCGCGGCGTCGCCGGAGACCTGCGAGACGTCCAGGAGGGTACCGGCGGAGAGGTCACGCGCCCCACTCTCCGGGTAGACGGAGAAGGCCAGGCGGACGACGGGACCGTAAAACGTCTTGTAGAACTCGAGTCGGCGGACGATTCGGGCCGGACCGCGGACGGCGTCTATAGCTTCTTTTTCAGCGGCCGCGATTATGTGGCCCTGCGGGGGGCGCATCGAGTCGCGGCCGCGGGTGGAGATCACACGCGACTGCACGCCCCTGCTCGCGACGGCCGAGGCTATGGTGCGCCGGACGCGCTCAGGGAGGTCGAGCCCGCGGGGGTCCATCAGGCACCGAACCTCTCGAAGAAGCGGGCGAAGTAGCTTATCGCCTCGTAGTAATCGTCGAGCCTTACCCACTCGTTGGGCGAGTGGAGGCGGCTGCCGGTGTTCGCGACGCTGCCGGTCATGATGGTCGGTATACCGAGCTCTGTGGCGATGAGCGAGGTGGGACCGCTCCCCCCGATGGTGGGGTAGACGACGGCGTCCGCGTGCCCGAGGTCATCCCAGGTCTCGAGTGCGGTACGGACGATGGGGGAATCCACCGGCGTCTTGGCGGCCTCGACTCCGTGCAGGTCCACGACCTCGATATCGTCGAGGCCGCGCGCTTTCAAGTGGGACCGGATCAACTCCACCACAGCCGCCGGGCTCTGGCCGGCGACGAGCCGGAAGTCCATCTTGACGAAAGCCTCGGAGGGGATGATGGTCTTGGAGCCGGGGCCGGCGTAGCCGGACATCATGCCGGCGATGTTGGCCGTCGGCCTGAGCAGCATCTCCCGCAGGGCCTCTTCATCCGAGAGGTCGCGGTCAAAGGACGCTACCCCCCAGGTCTCCTTCATCTCGTCGGCGTTGAAGGGGATCTTGCTTATCGTATCCAGGTCGTTCTCGGAGGGCTCTTCGGCGAGATCGTCGAGGCCGTCAAGGGTCACGTTGCCGTTCTCGTCCTTGATCGTTCTGAGGGCCTGAACGAGTCGCCAGGCTGGATTCGGGGCTATGCCGCCGTACATGCTGTGGAGGTCGTGAGAGGGGCCACGAGCACGCAGCTCGACGTAGGCGAGGCCCTTGGTGCCGCAGTAGATCATGGGCCGCCCGGACCCGTCCTTCATCGAGCCCTCCCACAGGCAGGCGTCCGCCGCGAGTAGCTCTGCGTTGGCCCGCACGAAGGGAGCCAGGTTCGGGCTCCCGATCTCCTCCTCGCCCTCGATAATGAACTTGAGCTTGAAGGGAGGCGGCCCGTGCTCCTCGCCATAAAGCCTCAGGGCCTGGATGCGGGCTAGAACGTCACCCTTGTCGTCGGCGACGCCGCGGGCATACAGTGAGCCGTCGTGGACGGTTGGCTCGAAGGGCTCGCTCTCCCAGAGCTCGAGCGGCTCGGGAGGCTGCACGTCATAATGGCCGTAGGAGAGGAGGGACTTCTCTCCTTCTCCGGCCTCGGCGTACACGACCGGGTGGCCTTCGGTCTCCAGGATCCGGGCCGTAGCGCCAGCCTCCTCCAGTTTGCTCGCGACCCATTCCGCGCACCCCCGGAAGCCGGTGGCCTTGCTCTTTTGGGCAGAGATCGAAGGCATCCGCAGGAACTCCTCGAGCTCGCCGAGGAGGTCGTCTTTCATGCCGTCTACGCGCTCTCTGAGGTCCACTTCGCCCCCTCTCCTCGCTGTTCTCCGAGAGCGTAGCATCTTCGGTATCTCGTGCCACGCTCTGACCGTGGTCCGCTTGGCCCGGTGCTGATATATTTGGGGCGAGGTATCTCCGTGGAGAAGCGACCGGACCACAGCCCCGAGCCACGCCGCGGCCCCGACGAGTTCTTCGGGCTCGACGTGGAGAGAATGAGCCCGAGGGCCCAGGTGGCGGCGGGACTCGCCGCGCTGATACCGGTCGCCGTGGGCCTGGTTCTCGTGTTCACCTTCGTTCCCTGGCTCTGGTGGCTCATCTTCGTGTTCGGCTGGATGATCTTCCCGGCCTTCGGCCTGCTGGTGCGGGGCATCGCAGGACTCTCTGAGGGTCGGTCCGAGGTTCCTTCTGCTGCGAGCGGAAGCGAGCGGGAGCTCCTGCAGGCCCTGCGGGAGAGGGGAGAGCTCACGCCGGCGGAGGCCGCGATGGACACCTCGCTCACGGTCGCGGAGGCTGACAAGATGCTCAAGGAGCTCGCGGAGGGCGGGCACCTGGAGGTTCGGGTGCGGGGCGGCGGGTTGTTCTACTCATTGTGGGAGCGCGAGGAGGACGAACGAGCTGGCCGTCTGGAAGGTCGGTAGAGAGGTGTGGCGTATCGTTCTCGTGGTATCATTCACGGTCCGAGGGCAAGGCGCGTGATGTCGTGAGCGTGGGGTAAGAACTTAGCCTATGGAAGAGCGAAGGATCCCGGAGACGCTCGAGGAGGCCTACAGGCTGCGGGACGAGGCCTCCTCTCTGCTCGAGCGGGATTTCTACCAGGAGCAGGTCTACCGCCTGAGGCGCGAGGAGTACCGCTCGCGCGGCATCAGGACGGAGATATCCTCGCGCAGGCGCGAGCGCCAGAGCGCGATCGAGTTCTCGCGCGAGATGTTCTTTCTCGAGGTCGCCGAGGTAGCCGGACGGACCTCCGGTCGCCTGGGCGGGCGTGGGGCCCGCGCGGCCCAGCAGGAGGCCAGACGCTACGCCACCCGCCTCGACACACACGCCTTCCTGAAGCAGCTCGCCTCGCCCCACTCGGGGGCCGTGGAGCTCTACAGGCGCAACTACCTGGCTCTCTTGAGGATGGGCAAGTCGCCGGCCGAAGCCTACTATCTCTCGCGGGTTGTCGGGCTCGCAGGGGAGCCAGAGTTCCGGCGGACGCTCGAGAGCGTGCGGGAGACCGGATATCCGACTAGGGGCCGCATGGCCTACACGGTCGAGAAGACAGCCATTCAGATCCGTGACCTCCCGGGGGGGATGATCCTGATCCTGCTCACCTTCTTCGCCTCGCTCTTCGCCTTCGTGTGGGCGAGCAAGCTGTGGGGCCCTCCGGCGAGCGCGGGCACCATCTTCTTTGTCTCTTTAGGCCTGGTTGCGGCAGGGGGGCTGATGTTGATCTCCGCGGTCTTTATCATTACCTTTATCAGATCGATCAACAAGTAGCCCCGGCGCGCCCAGGCCGGGGCGCGAGGGGGGCTTATACACTCACCGGGACCTAAGCCGCAGACTCCTACCGAGACGCCGCTTGGCCGCCGGGAGTGGCGCCAGCACTTCAGAGAACCCCGGAGCTTTCGCTGCCACCGCTGGATTGCGTTCCTGCTGTTTGTCCTCGGCCTCGTGGGGTTGCTCGTCTTACTCTCGCCGGCCCGCAAGGAGCCGGTAGCCCGCGCGAGTACCCCCGCACTCGATCCCCGGCTCTCCGTCCCCGAACTACCCCCGGAGTTGGTGGTCGCGAACCTAAGAGACAGGCTCCAGCACGTGGCGGAGCAATACCCGGCCTCCTACGGGGTCATCGTCTCGTATCCCTCGATGAGAGAGACCGTCACGATGAACCCGGAGCAGCGCTTCCCGGCCGCGAGCCTAGCCAAACTGCCGACCCTGCTCACGCTCTACAGGGCGGCCGCTCGCGGCGAGGCGGACCTCGACGCCGAGATCACCATGCGCGCCTCTGACGTGCAGGCCTACGGCACCGGCGTCCTGTACCGCAAGCCCGTTGGTGCCACCATGACCCTGCGCGATTGCGCGAAGCTGATGATCAAGGAGAGCGACAACACGGCCTGGGTAATGCTGCACCGGTACCTGGGACGGAGCAATATCGAGGCGGAGCTCTACCAGATGGGCGCTTACTCAACGGAGTACTGGATGCCCAACACCACAACGGCCCGCGACGTCCACGTGATGCTGGAGAAGATCGCCGACCCTTCCTACACCAGCCCCGAACTCTCTGCCGAGATGCTCGACTTCATGACGAGCACGTCGTTCGAGGACCGCCTGCCCCAGCCGCTGCCCGAAGACGCCCGCATCGCCCACAAGATCGGCTCCTACGACGATACATTCAGCGACGCCGGGCTGGTCTTCCCCGAAGGCTCGCCCGAGGTCTCCGACGCCTACTATATGGTCGTGATCGTGGGCGACACCGACGAGCGGACGGCGCGCTCCGCGATCCAGGACATGTCCCTGGCCACCTACGAATCGCTCGCAACCGTCCGTCCAACCCCCGGATCATCGGAGGGTGAGAGGAATTGATGGTCCGTGCCTCAAGGGGTATCTTATGTGACACACGGCGGTGACCGGAGCCTCTGCTGTCGTGCCGGAAAGGGCCGAGGCCGCCAGCACCGTGAAGGCGACGTCCGGATTAGCACCGTAGGGAAACAGCCGCTGATCGAACCCCCGATCTTGCCCCACCACCATCCCGTTATTGTTAAGAAGTTTTAAGAAAATAGTAAAAAATACGGTGATTGGTGTTGACACTAGGGGTTAAGGGTGAAAAAATGCAGCACGTAAGGTTGTCCTCAAGTACAGGAGGTAAGGATTTTGAGGAAGGTAATGTTGTTAGCAGCGGTTATGGCCATGGTCCTGGCCGCCGCCGCCCCGGCCTTCGCCCAGGCGACTGCCGTCGGTGGCAGCGTCCAGTACGTCGACTGTGACCAGATCCAGGCCGCTGCGACTGGCCAGTACAACACCGATAACGAGCAGGATCTTGCGGGCATCGCGCAGGAGCTTGGTGTCAGCCAGAACCAGGTGCTTGCATGTCTCGACAGCATCGCTGCTGGTGAGGACGTGAACATCAACACCGCTGCTGGCACTGCTGCTGCTGGTGGTGCTGGTGGTGGCACTGCTGCTGCGACCGCTGCTGGTGGTGGCGGTGGTGGCGGCACCGCTTCTGCTGCGGCGGCTGCTGGTGGTGCGCTGCCTCCCACGGGTGGTGCTTCGCTGATAGCGCTTGGCGCGGGAGCGCTGCTTGTGGCTGGTGGTCTGCTGGCGCGCAGGATCGTTCGGTAGCAACTAAACCGAGCGCAAGCGTTTGAGGAGCGGGCTCCTTCGGGGGC
>DASTQK010000246.1:0-6293 GCA_035761765.1 Rubrobacteraceae bacterium | reverse complement strand
CCCTTGTGCCACCGCCCGCGCACGCCGGTAGCTTAACAAGATCCTCGAGTGCTGCCATCGGAAGGGTGCGTCCCGAGAATCGGATACGGGATCTTTACGCCGCCGCAATTTACATTCAACCGCGCGTTCTATACAATCGCGCCGCAGCGTTTTGTATCGTAGACCGTGCACCGGACGACGCACCGTACGGAGATAGTTTGGAATGATCACAGGGGAGCACGAATGACAGCTGAACACGTGCGCTTGGCGGGTATCATCGTCGCCGCGCTCTTCGCGGTATACGGTATCCTCAGGTACCGCGGCGGCGGGTACAGCAGGTTCGGCCTGCTCCTCAGTTTGCTCATAGCCCTCGGGGTGGCCCTGGTCTCGGTTCTCCCTCAGGTGGGCGAGGTCTTCAGTCGGCTGTTTGGCCTGGAGAACCGCGGCTTCGCGCTACTCTCGTTCGCGACGTTGCTCCTCTTCGGCCTGTTCCTCTACCTGCTCAACCAGGTGCAGGAGGCGAGACGCAGGAACGGCGAGATCGTCACCGGCCTCGCCGTCCGCGAGTACGAGGAGAGGTACACGGTCCCGGAGGATCGGCTCTCCGAGCGGCGCGAGGTCCTCATCGTCGTCCCGGCCTACGACGAGGAGGGCGGTATAAGGGACGTGCTCCGCAAGGTGCCCGAAGAGATCCTCGGCTACCAGGTCAAGACCGTCGTGGTGGACGACGGCTCGAGAGACGCCACGGCGGCCATCGTTCGCGAGGAGGGCGTCCCCATAGTCACCCACGTCGTCAACCGGGGCCAGGGCGACGCCCTGCGCACCGGCTTCCAGATAGCGCGGGCTGAGGGCGCCGACATCGTCATCAACCTCGACGCCGACGGCCAGTACAAGCCTGACGAGATCGAGCGCCTCGTCAAGCCGATCATCGAGGACAAGGCAGACTTCGTGCTCGGCTCCCGCTTTATGGGCTTCTACGAAGAGGCCGGCAGCGTCCGCCACGTCGGCGTGGTCTTCTTCTCCAAGCTCATCTCGCTGCTCACGGGCACCAAGATCAGCGACTGCACCAACGGCTTCCGCGCGATAAGGGTCTCGGAGCTGCACAAGCTCGACCTGCGCGAGGACCGCTTCAACGCCACGGAGATCATCCTCGAAGGGCTCAAGAACAGGCTCCGCTTCGAGCAGGTCCCCGTCACGATGCTCAGCCGCGTCGCCGGCGAGACAAAGAAACCTGCGAAACTCGCCTACCCGCTCGGCGTCTTCCGGGTCATAATCCAGACGTGGCTCCGCTAGGTAGTAGCACTCAGCCGTCAGCAAGACCGCGATGGTGGCAAGGCGTCCGGCAGCAAGCTGATAGCTAGATAGCTTTCTAATGACCAATCCCCTCAAAGCACGGCAGGGGGCACGCGCTGGCAGTGCCTACGTGGCGGGCTCTTTCTTTATCTCCGGGCTGCTCACCTATGTCTTCCAGGGGCTCTCGGCGCGTTATCTCGGGCAGGCGGGGTACGGGGACCTGATCATGCTCTGGTCGATGACTTTTCTCCTGGTGCAGGTGCTCTGGATCGGGGTGACGCAGACTCTGGGTCGCTTTGTCTCCGAGAGGCTCTCGCGCGGCGAGGACCCGCGGCCGGTGATCTCCTCGGTGCGGCGACTGCAGCTCGCGCTGCTGGGGGCCTTCGTCTGCGTCTACGTGCTCGCGAGCCCCCTGATCGCGGGCGCGCTGTTCGGTGGGAGCTGGGCGCTAACGGTCGCTCTGCTGGCCGCCGTGGCGGCCTACGCCCCGGAGTACTTCAGGCGCGGCACGTTCAACGGGCACCGCCAGGCCGCGCGCCTCGGCATCCTGCACGTCGTCGAGTCCTCCAGTCGGGCGCTCCTGGCTGTGGTCCTCCTCATCCTCGGCACCGGCGTGCTCGGCCCGGCGCTCGCCATCGTGCTCGCGCCCCTGATCGCGGTCATAGCGGTCAGGCCGACCCCGCATCAGCTCCCCGAAGAAGGGGGCAGGACGTTCTCCGCGGCGAAGGCGTTCCGCTTTACAGGACCCGTGCTCCTTTGCGTCGCCTTCGCCCAGATCCTGATGAACGGAGGACCCGTCTTCCTGAGCCTGCTCGGCGGCACGCGCGCCGAAGTCGGCATCTTTGGCGCGGCGCTCATCCTCACGCGGGTGCCGCAGTACGTGATGAGCCCCGTCATCGGTGCCCTGCTTCCCCACGCGAGCCGCACCCTCGCGACCGAGGGGCAGAGGTCTCTCGACCGCTTCGTGGGGAGAGCCGCCGCTGCCGTCGGCCTCGCCGGAGTCCTCATGGTCGCGGGTACGTGGCTTCTCGGCGAGTGGGGCATACGGCTGTTTGCGGGCGAGGGGTTCGATGCAAGCCGGGCCGTGCTTGTGACGCTGGCGCTGCTGGCGGCCTTCTATCTCCTGGCCGAGACGCTGAACCAGGCACTCTTCGCGCTGGGGCACGCCCGGCTCGCCGCGCTCGGCTGGTTGCTGGGGCTGCCGGTCTCCGGCGTCTGCATGGCGATGCCGGTCTCGGACCCGCTCTACCGGGTCTCCCTCTCCCTCGCCCTGGGCGTCTTCGCCGCGGCGGTCGCGCAGGCCGCGTTCTATCTGGCGGTTCGCAGGTGGTCGTCCGAGAGGTCTGGCTCGGCTAGCGGGCCCCGGGACCCGGCGGCGATCCCATAAACCACTCCACGGTTCGCCGGAGGCCCTCGTCGAGGCCCACCTCCGATCGCCAGCCGAGCATTCGCTCCGCCTTGGAGGTGTCGGCGTAGTTGCGGCGTACCTCGCCGCGGCGCGCCTCGGTGTTGCGGACCTCGACGTCCTTTGTGCCGAAAGCGGCCAGGACAGGGAGTAGCCTGTCCACAAGTTCTTGTACGGTCGTCTCTGCGCTGGTAGCGATCTGGAAGATCTCACCCCCTGCGCCCTCCACGGTCGCCGCGAGCCTCACCGCCCTGATGAGGTCGCCGACGTAGATGAAGTCGCGCGTCTGGGTGCCGTCGCCGTAGATCTCCAGTGCATCGCCGCCCGACGCACGCTTTATGAACCTGGCGACAACACTGTTCTTGTGCCCCGAGAGCGGCCCGTAGACGTTGCCGAAGCGCAGCGCCACCGTCTCTATGCCGAAGGTGCGATAGTAGGCGGAGCAGTAGCCTTCTCCGGCCAGCTTGCTCGCCCCGTACGGGGAGACGGGGTGGGGGACCATCTCCTCGTGGATCGGCGGCTCGGCCTCCCCGATGGTCGTACCTCCGCTGGAGGCGAATACGAAGCGTCTCGCGCCGCCATGCCGGGCAGCCTCCAGGTAGTTGAGCGTCCCGACCACGTTGCTCATGCAATCGGCCCTCGGGTCCTCGATCGAGGGCATAACACCCGTGTTCGCCGCGAGGTGGACGATGACGTCCGCCCCCTCGGCCACCCTGAGCGCGAGCTCCTCGTCGAGTATGTCGCCCACGACGAGCTCGACTGGAGAGCCGGGCCGCATGGGTCCGACCTCTGCAACCTCGACAAACGGGCTCACGGCCTCGAGGTCCTCGCGCTCGCCGACGGCCAGGTTGTCCACCACCCTGACGGAGTGAGTGCCCTCTGCAGTGAGCGAGCGGACCAGGGCAGTGCCCAGGAAGCCGCAGCCGCCGGTAACGAGCCAGTTCATAACGTGTTCTCTCTCAAAGGCAAACCTCCACATCCCGCCGCCCTCTCCGGCGACGCTCATCGAGCTCCGGGCATCCGTCCCGGAGAAGCAGCCTACATTTTTAGCAGAATTCCCGGAGAGCGCCCGGGCCACGACTACGAGGGCCGGAGCTACTCCGTCCTGGGGACGAGACCAACCCCGAGATGAATTTCTCCTCCGAAGAAGAGTTCGTGAGGTACGTGGAGGGGGAGAACCCGGGTGCGCTCACCCCGGTCTACCAGCTCGCCGATGCCCTCGAGGCCAACATGGCCTGATCCCTCCGGCCAGCGGCAGAGTTTTCTTTTAGAATATGCCGCTGCGCGAGAGAAGCAGCGCAAGCTTTCCGGTCATTTACGAGAGAGATGGTGTGAACCAGACGTTAACCAGAAGAGACTTCTTGAAGATCGCGGGCGCCGGGGCGGCGGGGGTGACCCTGCTCGGGAGCGCCGGTTGTAGCCGCTTTGCCCAGCTGCCGGAAGAATACCTTCCGAGGGGAGGGTCCAGGATGAACGTCGTCGTGGTGATTGTAGACAGCCTGAGGAAGGACCACGTAGGCGCCTACGGCAACACCTGGATCGAGACCCCCAACCTCGACGCCCTCGCTAAAGAGAGCCTGCGTTTCACCCGGGCCTACCCGGAGTCGATCCCCTCCATCCCGGCGCGGCGCGGGATCCACACGGGGCTGCGGTCCTTCCCGTTCAGGGACTGGGAGAAGTGGTTCGACGACGACGTGGGTTTACGGGGCTGGCAACCCATCCCCCGCGACCAGACGACGCTCGCGGAGATCCTGGCCGACGAGGGCTACCAGAACCTGTTCGTCACCGACACGTTGCACCAGTTCAGGCCTTTCTACGACATGCACCGTGGCTTCCACGTCTTTCACTTCATCCGGGGTCAGGAGAGGGACTTCTTCAGGCCGCGCACGCCGGATTCGAGCAAGAGGATTGACGAGGTCCTGATCGGTGGTCCCTCCGCCTCGCACGCCAGGGACATAATGCTGCAGTACCTTGCGAACACCCAGGGCCGAGAGCGTGACGAAGACTGGTTCACCCCGCAGGTGTTCATGAAGGGGATGGAGTTTCTGGAGGCGGCCCGGGGGGACCAGCCGTTCTTCCTGGTCGTGGACAACTACGACCCGCACGAGCCCTGGGACCCGCCTGAGGAGTACACCTCCCTCTACGACGAGGGCTACGGCGGCCCCGAACCCTGGACCTCGAGCAGCGGTCCCTCCGACTGGCTAACGGAGAGGCAGCTCCAGCGCATGCGGGGGCTCTATGCGGGGGAGGTGACGATGATGGACCGCTGGCTCGGCAACTTCCTGGGCAAGATGGAGGAGCTCGGCCTCTTCGAGAACACCCTGCTCATCCTCCTCTCCGACCACGGCCACGCCTTCGGGGAGCACGGCTTCGCCGGGAAGGTGCCGGGCGCTCTCTACCCGGAGCTCACGGATATCACCTACCTGATTCGGCACCCCGGCGGCAAGGGCGCCGGCCAGACGAGCGACTACTTCGCCTCGACCCACGACGTTGCGCCGACGGTGCTGGGCTCTTTGGGGATCGAACCCCCCTCCCCGATGCAAGGCCAGGACCTCACGGTGTTGCTCGACGGAGGCGAGCCCGAACAGACGCGCGAGTACTTCACCGCCGGCTACCACGACCACGTGTGGGCGAGGGACGAGAACTACGTCATGTTCGCCAGCGCCAACGGGTCGGAGCCCAGCCTCTTCGACCTGCGCGAGGACCCGGAGATGAAAAAGAACGTGGCCGGTTCCAGCGGCGACGTCGTGCGGCGGATGTATGAGGACTACGTCCTCAAGGACGCGGGCGGCCCGCTCGGCTAGGGGCGGGGTTCGAAGATGACGACGCTCTTGTTCTCGAAGGCTACCCTGTAGAGGTCCTTGCGGGCCTCGAAGCCTCGCCAGTCTACCTTCGGGTAGCGTTTGTGTAAGACCAGGTAACGGACGTCATTCTCCTCCATGACCCGGTCTGTCCGTTCGCCCTCCGGGTTCTTGAGCACCCACAGCGCATCCCACAGCGGCCCCGCTCCGAAGGGCGGCAGGTCCCTGCCGCGACGGATCCTGGCGGCGTCGTAGGACTGCATCCCGGTGTAGCCGCCTATGGCGAGCATCCCGCGGCTGGGTACGTAGTTGAGGTACGGCGTGGCGATTATGTTGCCGCCTTCGTTGTGCTCCTCGAGCCACGCACCGGCGGCCGCGACCGCCGGCGGTGGCGGCCTGTCCTTGAGGCGCGGGCTGGGGCCGGCGGCCTGCTCCAGGTTCTGGACGGCCTGCGCCCCCACCAGTACGCCTGCCAGGAGTACCGCAGCGGAGGCCAGCGTTACCCCTCTGCGCTGCCAGGCGGAACGCGAGACCACCACCAAGGCGAGGGCTGCGAAGACGGCGAGCGGGATGCCAAAGTCTCGTTCGAAGCGGTCGGGGAAACCGCTGTAGGAGGTGCGGCTGCCAGCGAAGAGCAGCAGCGCCCACAGCAGCACCGTCAGGTAGGCCAGCGCCTGCGGCGCTCCCACCCTCCTGCGCGAAAGCTCACCTACTACGAGGATCACTCCCACCAGCCCGAGCCACGCCACCGGCTCAGAGGTCGTCGCAAGCAGATGCCCCAGGTCATAGGTCGGCTTGGTGCCTATGGCCATCGC
>DASTQK010000245.1:0-10147 GCA_035761765.1 Rubrobacteraceae bacterium | reverse complement strand
TGGTAGGTCTTCACGCCCTGCAGAGAGGAAGCTACGGGGGCGTAGGAAGAGCAGGCTTCTACACCATCCTCGCTTCTTCTTTGGCCATAGTGGCTGGTGGGGTAGGACATTTGTTCGGGACCATGGCCCTCGAGTGGCTGGCGTACCCGGTGGGTATGCTGGGCGTGATCGTGGGGTTCTCGCTCTACGGGGCGGCCACGGTGCAAGCGAGGGTGCTGCCGCGCTGGTACGGGGTCGTGCTCATCGTCTTCCTGCCGATCTCGGTGCTCTTTGGGGTCTACGACAACCTTTGGGTAGGAGTGGTGCAGCTGGTTCTGGGGGCTGTGCTGTGGACGAGGAGGGCGCTACCGACAGAGAGCGTCGCTCTCGTGCCTGACCTGAGAACCACAGAGAAACACTCATTCCACGCGGTTGGGTGAATACGGGCAAGAAGAGAGAGGCCCGGGGCTTCGGTAAGAGGAGTCCCGGCCCCCCTCTGTGCTCGGAACTATCTGACTATCTCCTTAACCCTCGTTTATGAGGTTCTCCATCGTCGAGGGTGCGGTCGTGGACTAGCTTCGGCTGGTGATAGAATCACGCCGCTGTAACCCTTTCGCGGAAACGGAGCTGACCTATGACCGAGATCGCCACGCTAGGGGGCGGGTGCTTCTGGTGCCTGGAGGCCGTCTACGATGAGCTGCGGGGCGTGGAGAGTGTCGAGTCCGGGTACTCGGGCGGCCCGGTCCCTAACCCGACGTATCGTCAGGTGTGTACCGGAACCACGGGCCACGCCGAGGTGGTACAGGTTACCTTCGACCCGGAGGTCGTCTCGTTCAGGGAGATCCTGGAGGTCTTCTTCACCATCCACGATCCTACGACGCTCAACAGGCAGGGCGCGGACGTCGGGCCGCAGTACCGCTCGGCGATCTTCTACCACGACGAGGAGCAGCGGCGCGTAGCCGAGGACCTGATCTCCGAGCTGGAGGCGGAAGGTGTCTGGGACGACCCTATCGTTACCGAGGTGATGCCGTTCGAGAGGTTCTACGTCGCCGAGGACTACCATCAGGAGTACTATCGAAACAACGCGTACCAGCCGTACTGCCAGGTCGTTATCTCGCCCAAGATCGCGAAGTTCCGCAAGCAGTACCTCGAGAGGCTCAAAGCGTAGCGCAGCCCGGGAAGCGATTCGGGCCCTCGGGTGGGCCGCTAGAGATGCTTCGGGCGTGCGTCGAGGTCTTCCTGCTGGCTCTCTTGCTGGCGGTTCTGTGCTCCTGCGGCGCACGGTCCGGCATGGGGGAAGAGGGCACCTCCCGCGTGAACGAAGCCACCGGAGAGACCACACAGAACGCGCGCCCTTCCACCGAGCCGACCGGACCGACGACGCCGGATCCGGCCCGGGATGAGGGGGCCGTCGATGGGCCGGCGAGCAGGAATACGTCGAGCAGGCCGGCGGTCGGCACGAACGGGATGGTCAGCTCCGCGCACCCGCTCGCCACGCGGGCCGGGCTGGAGATCCTGGACGACGGCGGGAACGCCTTCGACGCGGCGGTAGCCGTCGCCGCAGCCCTGAACGTCGTCGAGCCGATGATGAGCGGGATCGGCGGGTACGGGGCTGTCGTCGTCTACGACGCCGGGAAGAAGGAGACGCGCTTCCTCGAGGTCGACAGCAGAACCCCGGCGGCGCTGGACCCTTCTATCTTCCGCCCACCTACCCCGAACTACCAGGAGAACAGGTGTGGGGCACCGGTCGTCGCGACGCCCGGCAACCTAAACGCCTGGGCCTCAATGTCCGAAGAGTACGGAGACCTTGAGTGGGATCGTCTCTTCGATCCGGCCATAAGGCACGCTGAGAACGGCTTCGTCGTCGGCGAGGAGCTTGCCGGCTGGCTCGGCTCGGAGTACGGTGCCTTCCCCGCCCACGCGCAGGCGATCTACGGTAGGAACGGGACCCCGCTCGCCGCCGGAGAACGACTCGTGCAGCGAGACCTCGCCGGTTCGCTCAGGCTCATAGCCGACCGGGGCGCCGGGGTCGTCTACGGCGGCGAGCTCGGCCAGGCCATGGTCTCCGAGGTGCAGGGTCGGGGCGGTTACCTGGGCCTCGAAGACCTGCGCGCCAACCGGGCGCAGTGGCGCGAGACCATCGGCATAGACCAGGGGGGCTATCGCGTCGTCACCGCCTCCCGTCCGGCCACCTCGTGGGGCGCGCTCGTGCGGCTCGGGACTCTGGGCCAGTTCGAGATGGGGCCCTCCGATCACAACAGCGTCTCCTACGTGCATGCGCTCACGGAGATCTCCAAGCGCGCCTTCACTCAGTCCACCCGGTACACCGACCCTGAGACCGGGCAGGCGGACCTGGAGCTGCTGCTCTCCGAAAGGTACTGGGCCAGCGAGGCCGAGGCCGTAGACTTCTCGCAGGCTTCACCCTATGACCCGCCTATAGAGTCCGACTCGGCTCTAAGCTGTTCGCCCACGGGCTACACGCCAGCTGTCTCCCCCGACACGCGTCAGCACACCACCCACTTCGTCGTGGCGGACCGTGAGGGGAACGTCGTCAGCGCTACGCAGACGCTCGGCAACGTCTTCGGCAGCAAGGTCATGCCCGAGGGGACCGGGATCTGGCTCAACGACGAGGTCGCCTGGGCCCGCTTCGAGCCAGCGGGCAACCCCTTCGACGCCTTCCCGGGGCGTCAGATCCCCTACGCTCTAGGTCCGACGCTCGTGATGCGCCAGGGCCGACCCGAGATGGCCATCGGGACCCCCGGCGGGCGCACCATCCTGCAGACGACACCACAGATGCTCAACAACGTCCTGGACTTCGACATGGATATCCAGGAGGCTATAGCCTCACCCCGCTTCAGCTTCGTGATACCTGACCTGCTCCTGCTCGAACCCGGCATCCCCGCGCCCGTGCGGAGCGAGCTCTCCGCCATGGGTCACAATGTCTACGAGGAACCGGAGATCGGCAACGCTCACGGCCTCACCATCGAGTACGCACCCGGCGGCATCCCTGCTCGGTTCACCGGCGGAGCCGACCCCAGGGGCGAAGGCGCCGCTATCGGCTACTGAGCCGTATAATCCCCGCCGTGTACGAGATCCTCTGGGAGTACGAGGTCCATCCGGGGCAGACTATGGCCTTCGAGAACCTCTACGGCGCTGAAGGCGAATGGGCTAATCTCTTCAGCCAGGCGGACGGATACGTCGAGACCCTTCTCTTGCGCGACACGGACCGCCCGACACGCTACCTCACCATCGACCGCTGGCGCTCTCGCGACTCATACGAAGCGTTCGTCCGGGCAGCCCGACCCGCCTATGCTGATCTGGACCGCCGGGGCGACGCGCTGACCTTGCGCGAGCGCCGCCTCGGCGCTTTCGACGCTTGAGAACCTACCGCGTCTCCGGCCAGTTGGGGCCGAGCCCGAACAGGTCGTCCTCACCCCGGCTCGTCTCGAGAGCGTCCACGAGCTCTCGCAGAGAGCCCATCCGCACCCTCATGCCGCCTTCTACTCTGGCAGGCGGCGGGTCGAGGGCGACGTAGCCGACCTCGTCCGCGACTGACTCGAGCGCCCGTATGAGGCCCGCGCTGGAGACCTCGACCGGCTCGGCGACGCCGAGATCCACCGAAGCGAGGAACCCCCGCGCCTTCGTCTCCGAGTCGAAGAGCGGCACGGCACCGCGGTCGTCCACGAGGATGGTGAGCGGTCGCGCGCCCGGTACCACCTCCTCGAAGAGGAGCACGTAAGGGGGGCGCGGCATCTCGTTTGCGCTCACGCGTTCAGGTAGGCTTCGGCGCCATGGTGACGAGAAGGACCAGGTTCTCCTGCGTCTCGTTGCGGACGCCGTGCGTCACGCCAGCGCTGGCGATGACGGCGTGCCCTTCGCCGAGGTCCTCCTCCTCGTCGCCGATAGTGAAGCTCCCGATCCCCTGCAGCACGTAGTAGATCTTGTCCGAGCCATCGTGGGCGTGCACCTTCTGGGATTGGCCGGGCAGCAGGCAGTAGGCGTCATAGAAGAGGTGCGGGGAGTCGAAGAGGCTGTTCTTTTTCATCTTCTCCTCGGAGAAGGAGATCTCTTCTCTTACACGTTTGACGTTCAAGATGTTCCTCCTCGTAGTATCGCGTTCAGCCGCCTCTCGCGCGAGCCGTACGGTCTTCTCTCCCAGTCCTCGTACCGCCCCGTGACCACCACGCTTGCGCCTTCTCGCGCAAAGGCTATCTCTGTAGCATGTCCTGACCTCGGGTCGAGCCGGTGACGAGCGCCACCCTCCCGGCGAACGAGTTCACGTGATCCCTCCTCCCTGGCCTTGTCCGTACGGGCTCCGCAAGCCGGTACGTACCCTAGATCCGAAATTGCTTCGGAAACCGGGTCAGGTTGCGGCAGCCCTCCTCGGTGACGACGACGAGGTCCTCGATACGCACGCCGCCCACCCCAGGCTCGTAGAGGCCCGGTTCGACCGTTACGACGTCGCCGACCTTCAGCTCCTCGTCGGCGGTCGAGACGCGCGGGGCTTCGTGGACTTCGAGGCCCACACCGTGCCCTGTGCCGTGGAAGAAGCCCTCGGTCAGCGGCTCGCCCGGCCTCTGGTCGTGCTTGCCGGTCTTGTAGCCCCTCTCGTGCAGGATGTCCGAGACCTTCTCATGGACGTCGCGGCCGTTCACCCCGGCCCTTATCATCGAGAGCGCCATCTCCTGGGCCTCGAGCACGGCATCGTACATCTCTTGCAGGCCCTCGTTCGGCTCGCCTTTGACGAAGGTGCGGGTCATGTCGGCGTAGTAGCGGCTCTCCCCATTGCGGGGGAAGATGTCGAGGATTATGGCTTCCCCGGCCCTCAACGGTCCGCTACCCCTCTCGTGCGGGTCGGCCGCCTGAGCACCGCCGGCGGCTATGGTGCCCCCGTCGGACGTGCAGCCGCGTCTCAGGAGCTCGACGTCTATCTCGGAGCGCAGGATCTCGCTCGTCAGAGGCTCCCCGCGCCACAAGAGCGCTCCGTCGTCCGAGACCTCCGCCTCCCCGATTATCTCCACCGCGTGCGAGCAGGCTTCTTCGACCGCCCCCTGCGCTTCCTCTATGTGGGAGACCTCCTCTTCCGTCTTGACGCGGCGCAGCCCGGCGAAGAGCTTCCCGTCGGGCTCGACCCGGAAGCCGCGGGCCCTGAGCTCATCGGCGTAGGCCACCCCGAAGTGCGGCGGCACAACGACGGGCGAGCCCTCCGCCCCTGCCCGCTCCACGAGCCTCGCCGCGGCCGCGGCGAAAGCGCGGGAGCCGCTCTTCAACTCTTTGGCGAGTTCTATGAGATCCAGCTCATCGAAGGAGACCAGCTCGTCTACCGGAGCCTCCTTTTCAGCCCGCCCGTACTCCAGGGCCGAGACCGCAAGGTACTTCCTGCCTGCCGCCCGGAGGCAAATCACCGGGTCAGGCGCCAGGAACCCCGAGAGGTGGTAGGCCGCCGCGTCGTGCTGCGGAGCGCTGATTACGAGGAGGGTTCGCTCACCGTTGCTTTCCATGCGTCTCCTCTCGAGTGACGACTTTTCAAAGGCCCCATTCTACTAGGCCATCCTCCCGCAATCCGTCACGGACGCTCGTATATAATCGGGCCGAGATGAGTGGGAAGCGCGACATGCGGAGCCGGGTCGAGGAGGCTCTCGACAAGGTGCGCCCGGCAATGCGGGCCGACGGGGGGGATGCCCGGGTCGTCGCCTGCGACGAGGAGACCGGCTCGGTGAGCATCCAGATGCTCGGGGCCTGCAAGGGCTGCCCGCTCTCCCAGCTCGACTTCGCCTACGCTATAGACAGCCTTATCCGACGCGAGATCCCCGAGGTAAGGGAGATCGTGGCCGTATAGCCCTCGCTGATCGTTTATCTGGTTGAGATTCCAAGGACGAGCCTACCAGCGACTTCGGCAAATTAGGTGGAGAGAAGTTATGGCTTCCCTCCACCAGCCTGCGCTCCTCAAACGAGCAACTTGGCTCCGTGCTGGCGAGCAACGGCTTTTAGCTGCTCGATCTCTGCTTCGCTAGCCGGTTCTTCCGGCGGAGGTGGCAAGGTGCGCTCCTTCGCCGGCTCACTCGTGGCGTAGATGAACTCCTCGAAGCCCGCCGGCGAGAGGACGAACAGCAGCCTCGCCGGTCCCGACTCCACGGTGTAGCGGTGCGGGACGTCCCTGGGTCCGAAGACGAACGAACCCGGAGAGGCCTTTATAGTCTCGTCTCCGACCTCGAACGTCAGCTCTCCCTCGAGGACCCAGAAGGCCTCGTCCTCGTTGTGGTGCACGTGCAGCGGCGCCTCCTCACCGTCCGGCTCGAGAACCTCGACGAGCGTGTAGCGCCCGCCGGTCTCCTTGCCCGTGGCCTTTATGGTGGCCAGGGAGACGCCGAGCCACCACCGGGCGTTCCCCTCGCCTTCCTCGAGCCCGAAGATTCTGCTGGCAGCGCTGCCCTCTTCGTTCATCGCCTCCTCCTTTCCCTTTCAGCTTCACCGGTCACGCCGTGAGCAGTCGATCCAACAGAGAATGACCTCTTGGATGGTCTTCGTGACCTGCTCCTTCGTGATGTCCCGATCCAGGAAGGACTTGAAGGTAGAGAAGTCGAGGAGCGCACCCACGGCCCGCACCGTGCGCTCGTCAGGTTCCGCAGAAACCAGGGCCTCACGCACGAGGCCCGCTATGGTTGCCCGCATGTATGCCTCCCACTCCCGGACCGCAAGCAGCCGCCGCTCCTGAAAGTCGGTCTCGATGTACATAGCTCCCCGCTCGTAGAAGCCGAAGAGCTCTGAGACCAATCGCCCCAGCCGCTCCTCGAGCGAGCTGGCCCCGGCGAAGATCTGCGGTGCATCCTCCAAGGAAGGTGGCCGGGTGATGGCGTACATCAGCTCCCCACAGGCCGGTACAAGCTCGTCTAGCGAAGGGAAGTGCTTGTAGACCGTGCCAACCGAGACGTCAGCGCGATTGGCAATGTCCTGCCAGGAAGTGCCGAAGATGCCCTTCTCGGCGTGGAGGGCGAGAGTGGCCTCCAAGATGCGCCGCCGGGTCTCCGCGACCGCCGCCCTCCGCTTGTCCATGCTGTACTTGCGAGGAGCCAACGTTCACCTCATTATTAAATAAGTAATTTATCTATTTAATATCTCACAACGACCTTGATTATGTCAAGGGCTGGGGGGTGATGCCCTTTCGACGGGGTGCTCGGGCTCTGGTGTAATGAGCATAGCGGAGCGCCACCGGTTGCCGAGTGCATATTAACAGCGGCCATGATATCAACCATGCTGATTTGGCCTGTCACGAGTACGCCGGCTGACACGCTCACAGCTATGAGGGCAGCGGGCGCTGTTCTCGCTATGGCTGCTCTTGCCTGGTAGCGCGCAGGGCGCCGGGTGGTAGGGCGTTTCTGGCTTCTGCAAGGGCGTCCGTGGCCTTCTTGCGGGCCCTGCGCAGTCGCACGCGCTTCACGAAGCCGACGTTTTGGAGCTGTTCGTTAGTGAGGTGGGTGAGCGTGATCATGTCGTTCACGCACGCCTTGTAGCCAAGCGTACACATCTCGACCCTGATCTCGGTGGGCTCTTCTGCGAGGGTGCGCCGGATCTCGGTCGCGCGCTCGATGATGGAGCGGGAGAGCGCCTCGGGGGAGTCGGTCCGGGGAGCATCGGGATCGTTGCCGGCTATGGCCTCGGGTGAGATCGCGCGCATCCTGAAGGCGGCGCTGCTCGTCCGGTACCGTATGAGGAACGCGGCGACGAGCGTGAGCGGGAGGATTGGGACAAGGTACAGGGTCGGCACGGAGGGTGCAACGGTCCTGAGCACGACGAGGGCCAGGATTTCCGCCGCCAGTATCAGAGCTACGAACAACAAGAACAAATTGCGATACCTCTCCGCCACCCATACCGGGCCCCTGATTTTATGTTTCGCGCGTGGATTTCGCAAGAACGATCTTCAGGTTCTGTGCGCCAGAAAACCGATGGTTTTCTACCTCCGGGCTCGTGCAGCAAGGCCCTCGACCCCTGCCCGGATGCGAAGCGCCGGGTCACTCGAGGCACAAAGGCTCACGGAGATTGGGTGCCGTGTTTGTATAATCTCTCCATGCCGACCACTGAAGCCCCCGAGTTCAGCCTGCAGCGTCCCCTGGCAAGCGCCCTACTCGCGATCCGGGCTGTCCTCTTCTCACCCAGACGCTTCTACCTGAACTTCCCGGTCGAGGGTCCTCTGAGAGAGCCCGCCGTCTTCGTGCTGGTTGTCGGCGCGGTGACGGGCTTCCTGGCGGCGGCGGTGGCGATCGTCTCGAATCTGATCTTCGGTGAGCTGAGCGCGGGCGAGGTCGGCGTGACGGTGCTCGAAGCCCTTCTCTTCGCGCTGCTCTCGCCGTTCGCCGTCGGCGTCGTGGCGGCTATCTATCTGCTCTCCATCAGGACCTTCGTCGGGAAGGTGGGGACCTTCACGGAGGTCTACCGCCTGGCGGCGTACGCGTTTGGGGCCATGATCCTGGCCTGGATCCCCATCGTCGGCGCCTTCGTCGTCACCTATGTCCTCATGGTGTTGATGGGCATCGCCGTCCGGACCGTCTACCGGACCTCGTTCCTCACGGCAGTGGTTACGGCGCTGGTCGGCTTCCTGCCAGTAAGCCTCGCCCTGATCTGGCTTCGCGTCACGACGGCCGGGCTGACCTCCTGGTAAGGGCTGCGTACTCGTCGAGGTCGCGCTCGACCCTGCGCCTGAGCAGCTCCGGCATGGTGCCCAACCCCTTGCGCGGGTCCCGCCCGTAGCGCTCGCGAAGCAGCCCGCGGGAGATGGTGAGGTAAGCCCGGCGCGTCGCCAGCTCCGCCGGCACGGTCATCTCCCTCGGGAAGACGCGGTAGGCCGAATCCTCACTCAGGCCGAGCGCCGGCGGTTCGGTCCCACGCTGCCTCCTCGCTCCGAGACGGCGCTCCCACCGCTCCCGCAACAGCCGCATGCCATCCGTGTCGGGGGCGACGTTGAGGGGGCCTGTCTCGAATGGGTCCTCAGGGGTGAAGCCGAACGACTGCTCGAAGAGGCTGGCGCTCTTTTCGGCACCGCGCAGCCGCAGGTACTCGTACTCGCTCCTGAGCAGGATGAGCTGCGCGTCGTAGTAAGCCCCGAGGCCAGCTCTCGCCGGCCGTTCCGCGTCAAGACCCCTCTCTGCAAGCATCCGGCGCATCACGTCCACGCGCCTGCGCAATCGGGTTCGCTCCCGCAAGAAGATCCCACCTCCCGAAAGCAGCCCCGCCGCAACCGGAATGGCCGGCGCGAACGGACCAGCCCACGCCGTGCCGAACAGCGGCACCGCGAGGAGCGTCAGCGCCCCCACCGTACACACCACCGTGAAACCCAGCTTCGCCGCCCGCTGGCCAGCACCTGAAGCGCCCGCGTAAAGCCGCCCCAGCTCGTACCACAGCGCGAGTATCTCCCCGTCCGTTTTGCGTGCATCCTGCACGCGCTAGATTCTACCGGCCCCGCATCCGATATACGGGCGACCCCCGACTGAACATCATCAGCTGCGGCGAGAACACCGGCGCGGATGTCGACACGCCCCGCGTCAGCGGCGCTCCGGGCCGCTCGGGTCCCAGGTCCTCTTTTCAAGGTAGGAGTCTATCGGGCGCTTCTCCCTGGGACGAGGAGACCAAGCCTGGTGTAACTCGGCTGCTGAGGTGTCTGTCCACTTTGCAGGCATGGAGTTTTGTGCGACGCTGATCTCATGACTGCTCAGACTCCGGCGCGCTTCCTGACCAACGCGCTCAACCCGTTCGTCATCTTCACGGCGCTCTTTCTCTTCGTGGCGCTCGCGGAGAGCGCTACCTGGCAGGCGCTGCTGTACACAGGCGCCGAGCTCCTTGCGGCTTGCTTCGTGGCCGGCTACGTGTTCATCATGCGACGCAAGGCCAGGGTTGGGGACTTCTGGATCTCCGCCCGCGCCGAACGTCTCACGCCCGCCCTGTTCCTCCTTTCCGCCTTCGTGGCTCTGCTCGCCGTCCTGTGGCTGCTCGGAGTGCCCGAAGAGCTTCTCCTGCTCACACTCTCGATGGGCCTGGCGAGCGCTACGGTCGCCTTCGTCACGCTCTTCTTCAAGGCCAGCGCCCACTGCACCGTCGCCGGACACGCCGCTACGGCGGGGATCATACTGCTGGGCCCTGCAGGATGGATGTTCGCTCTAGCGCTGCCGCTCGTGAT
>DASTQK010000244.1:0-7559 GCA_035761765.1 Rubrobacteraceae bacterium | reverse complement strand
TGCTCGACGGCGTCTGGTTCGAGGTGCCGTTGCACCCGGTACTCACTGACGTGCCCGTAGGCTCCTGGACGGCGGCTCTCGTCTTCGACGGGGTGGACGCCGCGACCGGCTCCAGGGCCGTGAGGAATGCTGCCGACGCCTCGCTCGTGATGGGCATCCTGGGGGCTTTCGGGGCGGCGATCACCGGTCTCTCCGACTGGCGCTACCTGAGCGGCGGATCGAGGCGGATGGGGGTGGCGCACGGGCTCCTGAACACGGTCGGGCTCGCTCTCAGTATCGTCTCGCTCATCCTGCGGGCTACGGGGCGCAGGAGCGCCGGGCGCTTGGTCTTTCTGGCCGGGTACTCGGTCAGCGGTATGGCCGCGCACCTTGGCGGGGAACTCTCCTACCACTACGGGCTGCGCGTGGACAGAAACGCCTTCGAGGGAACCGGTCCCGACGAGTTCACCCCCGTACTGGACGAGGCCGAGTTACCGGACTCCGGCCTGCGCCGGGTCGAGGTCGAAGGGGTGGGGGTCCTGCTAAGCCGTTCTTCGAGGGGCGAAGTCTGCGCCATCTCCGCCACATGCAACCACTTCGGCGGTCCGCTCGAGCAGGGGGACCGCGAGGACGATACCGTGGTATGTCCCCTGCACAACTCGCGCTTCGAGTTGTGCAGCGGCCAGGTCATAGACGGCCCCGCCGTCTTCCCCCAGTCGCGCTACGAGACCAGAGTGCGCGAAGGCAAGATCGAGATCAAAGCCGCCGCGGAGAACGTGCAGAAGAAGGTTGAATAGACTCTCGGGCTTTCAGACATCAGTAAGGATAGCCAATCGTTAGACTTCAAAGCTGGCCCTCCTTCTCCAGGCTCTCCAGCGCTTCTGCGGCGGCGCGACGCAGGTTCCGGCCGGCGTCCACCTCGAAGACCTTCTGGAGGTCGCCGCGGGCCCTGGCGCGCTCGCCCAGAGCCGCGAGGGCGGAGGCGCGGTTGTAGTAGGCGATGCCGAGTCTGGGGTCGTCTTTGATCGCCCGGTCCGCGGCTTCGAGGGCGCCATGGGGGTCGCCGCAGGCGTCGAGGCTCGCGGCGAGGGCCGAGTGGTAGCGGGGAAGGGGGCGGCGGGAGACCAGCTCCTCATAGAGGCCGGCGGCCTTCTCGTATTCGCCTCTGCGGAAAGCCATTCCGGCGCGGCGCTCGTCGGGGATCACGGCACGGGTCATGATGGCCGTCAGGATCGTGGCCCCCGCCAGGTAGACGAGGAGTACGAGACCGTAGTTGTAGACGGTTGCCTGCGCCATCACCAGGGGGAGGCCCGCGATGAATACGCCGGTGGAGAGAGGTGGGATCAGGCGCAGAAAGAATTCCCTGTAGGCAGTGACGCGCAAGAGGTCGCGGTTCTGGCGCCCGATAATGAACGTGAAGACCGCCAGGATGACGAGGGCGCCGATGGTGGGGTAGAGGAGGTTCACGAGAGCTCTTCGAGCATCTTGCGCGCCGCGGAACGGAAGCGGCGCGGGAGGTCCACCTCGAGCGCCTTCCCGAGGTCCTTGACCACGAGGCTCGTCTTGCCCTGCCGCCGCCGGACGAGGGCGCGGTTGTAGTAGGCGATGCCGTACTCGGGGTCTTGTTCTATGGCCCTGGTCAAGGCACTCACGGACTCCTCGTAGCGCTCCGCGGCCCCCAGCGCCGCGCCCAGAAAAGCGTGGTTGCGCGCGAGCGGCCTCTCCTCGGCGAGTTTCCCGTAGAGCTCGGCAGCCTTCGGGTAGTCGCTCCGGCGGAAGGCCCTGTTCGCCTGGCGTTCCAGGGAAGAGATCGAGAACACGCTCGCGGCGACGATGCCGGCGCCCGAGACGGCCATCCAGGTGATCAAGACCCAGCTCTCGCGGAAGTTCTGCACGATGAACAGGCTCAGGGCCATGAGCAGCAGCACCCCGAAGGGGAGCGCCCGCCGCGCGAGCTCGCCCCACTCCTTCGCTCGGACCAGATCCCTGTTGGAGGAGTAGATCGTCTGCCACGTCAGGAAGACGAGGAGGAAGACCAGGACTATCGGTATGGCCCCCGATCCCAAACCAGATCTCCCTACGAGCCTACCGGCGCGGGCTCGAGCCGCCGCAACACCTCGAGCGCGGGCGAGACGAGCCTCTCGAAGCTCGCGTCGTCGAGTACCGGACGCGAACCTTCAGTAGAGACAGGCTGATCGAGCTCGATCCAGCTCCTGCACCCGGCATAGGCCTCGCCGTAAGGCAGCTCGACCGGCCCGGGCAAGAGATGGGTACGGAGCACCAGCACGGTTAGCGGCTTCTTCGGACGCCACCTGAAGCGGCTCTCGGCGTACTCGGGCGTCCACATGTGGTACGGGCCGATGGCTTCGAGCGACTCCGGCTCGGAGACCTCGTACGCTCCTTTGACCTCGGCGAAGGACGTGAAGCGCAGCGGCCCGCCGTCGCTGAGGTCGGGTATCTCCTGCATGAGCTGGCGATACTCTGGCTTGAGGAGATCCAGCCTCTGATGCTCGTAGCCCGGCAAGAGCAAGAAGCGCGTGTCTCTGACGGCGAACGCCTTCTCCCGAATGCCACCCTTGCGAACGACGAGCGCCGTCTCGCCCCGTTCCAACGCCCGGACGGCGACGGCCCACTCTTTAAGCGTGTGGCGCAGCGTTTCCAAAAGGTCACCTCTCGTATAATGCGTCTCGTCTATAGCGGATTATATGCCCTGAACGTTCGGGAGGAGCCATGGCCCAGCACGAGACCCCGCACCGCGTGGAGCGCGACTCGATGGGGGAGGTCGATGTCCCAAGAGACGCCCTGTTCGGCGCCCAGACGCGCCGCGCCCTCGACAACTTCCCCATAAGCGACCTGCGCAAGCCGCGCCGCTTCGTAGAGGCCCTCGGCGCCATAAAGCTCGAGGCCGCCAATGTAAACCACGAGCTGGGGCTTCTGGACGAAGACCTTAGAGACGCCATCGTCCAGGCCGCAGAACAGGTTATGGGAGGTGAGCTCGACGACCACTTCGTCCTCGACGTCTTCCAGACCGGTTCGGGGACCTCGACCAACATGAACGCCAACGAGGTCATCTCTAACCGTGCGATACAGGTCATGGGGGGTGAAGTAGGTTCCAAGGCTCCCGTCCACCCCAACGACCACGTCAACCTGGGCCAGTCCTCAAACGATGTAATCCCAACCGCGATACACCTCTCGGCCCTGATCTCCGTGCAAAGAGATCTACTCCCCGCGCTCGAGAAGCTCCGGGACGCCCTCGCCGAGAAAGCCCGCGAGTTCGACGATGTCATAAAGACCGGCAGAACGCACCTCCAGGACGCTACCCCGATCCGGCTCGGCCAGGAGTTCGAGGGCTACGCGGGCCAGATAGAGCGCGGCATCACGCGCGTCCACAAAGCGATGGACGAGCTCGCCGAGGTCGCCCTCGGCGGCACGGCGGTGGGTACCGGCGTCAACACCCACCCCGAGTTCGCCTCGCGGGTATGCGAGCGGCTGAGCGCCCGCTTCGGGGTCGAGGTAAGGGAGACGGAGAACCACTTCCAGGCGCAGAGCGCTATGGACGGGACCGTCTTCGCCAGCGGCGCTCTCAAGACCGTCGCGGTCAGCCTTATGAAGGTCTCCAACGACATCCGCTGGCTCGGGAGCGGGCCGCGCGCCGGCATAGGGGAGATAGCGTTGCCGGAGGTTCAGCCCGGCTCCTCCATCATGCCGGGCAAGGTCAACCCCGTGATAGCCGAGAGCGCCGCGATGGTCGCGGCTCAGGTCATGGGCAACGACGCCACCATAACTATCGCCGGCCAGAGCGGCAACTTCGAGCTGAACGTCATGCTCCCGCTCATCGCCTACAACCTAGTGCAGTCTATAGAGCTCCTCGCCAACGCCGCAGACAACCTCACCGACCAGTGCGTCGTCGGCATACAGGCCACAGAGCGCGGCCCCGAACTCGTTGAGAAGGGCCTCATGCTAGCAACCGCTCTGGCGCCCGAGATCGGCTACGACAGGGCGGCGAAGATCTCCAAAGAGGCCTACAAGACGGGCCGTACCATCCGCGAGGTCGCCCGTGAAACGACAGATCTCTCCGAAGAAGAGCTCGATCGGCTGCTCGATGCGAGGAAGATGACGGGGGCGTAAGGTTCGCTGAAGGAGTTCGCTGCCCCTGGCTGAGTTATCCTGACCCCGGGTATAATCTCACTTTGGGATAAGGGATGGTTGATCTGACGTTATCGGTAGCGGGTGTGCCGGAGCCAGGCTCTGCGGAGGAGCTGCGGCGCTTCGCGCAGATTCAGGAGCGGCTTGCGCCTCTGGCCGAGCGGCTGGTCGCCGACCCGCGCATCCCGCAGACGGTCGTAGTGGTCCCGAGCCTGACACTGGACCTGGAGGAGCTAGCGAAGATACCGGGGGTGCACCACTACGAGGAACGACTCCTGTGCATGCTGATGCTGCTGCGGATGCCGCGCACGCACATGGTTTTCGTCACGAGCCAGCATGTGCCGAACGCGATAGTAGACTACTATCTGCACCTGCTCCCTGGCGTCCCGCTGCGCCACGCGCGCAGCCGGCTGACGCTCCTTAGCTGCCACGACTCATCAGACGTGCCGCTGACGAAGAAGATCCTTGACCGTCCGCGCCTGATCGAACGAATCAGGGGGGCCATCGCTGATCCGGAATCCGCTCACCTGAGCTGCTTCAACAGCACGGCGCTGGAGCGGAGCCTCGCGGTGCAGCTGGGCATCCCGCTCTACGGTAACGACCCGGAGCTGAACGGCCTGGGCACCAAGAGCGGGAGCCGGGAGGTGTTCCGGGAGGCGGATATCCCGTTGCCCGACGGGTTCGAGCACCTGCGCGACGCAGAGGACATAGCGGAGGCAGTCGTCGAGCTGAAGCGGCGCGATCCGAGGTTGCGGCGCGTGGCGGTCAAGCTGGACGAAGGGTTCTCGGGGGAGGGAAACGCGGTCTTCCGCTACGACGGGGCTCCCGGAGGCAGGGACCTCGAGAGCTGGGTGAGGAACGAGCTGCCCAGGCGCATCAAGTTCGAGGCGAAGGACGAGACGTGGGAGCGCTACTGCCACAAGTTCGAGGAGATGGGCGGGATCGTGGAGTGCTGGGTGGAGGGGGGAGAGGTGAGGTCCCCTTCCGTACAGTGCCGCATAAACCCTCTTGGCGAGTCGGCGGTCGTCTCGACCCACGACCAGGTCCTCGGCGGACCTTCGGGCCAGATCTTTCTTGGCAGCTCCTTTCCCGCCGACGCCGCGTACAGCCGGGATATCACGGAGGCCGGACAAAAGGTCGGGAAGGTGCTAAATGAGCGCGGCGCTCTGGGTCGCTTCGCGATAGATTTCATCTCCGTAAAGCGTGAAGACGGCTGGGATCACCGCGCCATCGAGATCAACCTCAGAAAGGGCGGCACCACGCACCCTTACCTGATCCTGCGCTTCCTCACAGACGGGGTCTACGACCCGAATGAAGGGTTGTACTGCACCCCGACCGCGAAGCCCTGCTACTACTACGCCTCGGACAACCTGCAGAGCCCGGCCTACAAGGGCCTGACCCCCGACGACCTGATAGACATCGCGGTGAACAACGGCCTCCACTTCGACGGAGCCTCCCAACAAGGGGTTGTCTTCCACCTGATCGGAGCCCTCTCCCAGTACGGCAAGCTCGGCACCGTCTGCATCGGCGACAGTCACGAGAGCGCCCGGAAGTTCTACGACGACACGGTCGCCGTCCTGGACCGGGAGGTGGGACGGTAGGTCCGCTCCCCTTACCGGCTTCCGCCGAATTATCGTGGAAATATTCTGTAAGGAATTGCTCCCCGGCCTCCCCGATGCATGCTGCGGACAGTCTTCGCTAGTGCATGGGAAAAACGGCGAAGACGACGCCCGTATAGCTGGCGGAGAACTTGTGATCACGGCGTGATAACGGCGAAAAAGGCCTTGAAATGGGTTTTTGGAGCCTCAATACTCTCCGCCCGATGATTCATTAGATCGGACGTAAACGCTCAGCTGACGCAGACGGAGGGGGATGCGTGAAGCTTAGATTTTCGCAGCTATTGTGTATCGCGTTACTGGCCGGTGCCTTTCTCGTCATATCGGACGGGCACGCAGCCACGAAGGTGGGTCTGGCCTCCTGGTACGGGCCGGGCTTCGAGGGACAACCGACGGCGAGCGGTGAGATCTTCAACCCTCACGGGTTCACTGCCGCCCACAACTCCCTGCCTCTGGGCACCGAGCTGGTCGTAAGCTACGGCGGCCGTTCGGTGAAGGTGACCGTAAACGACCGGGGCCCCTACTCCGGCGGGCGCGAGATCGACCTCTCGCAGGGCGCCGCCGAGTACCTTGGCCTCACCTACTCCGGCGTGGATTATGTGGACTACGCCGTAGCGGGTGGCTACGGCGGAGCCGAGCCCACCTACGAAGAGCCGGACTACGCGGCCCGGCCAGCCTCACAGGCGCAGTCCTCTTCGGATACAGGCGGCGGAACCTACGTGGTGCAGTACGGGGACACCCTCTCGAGCGTCGCCGCTAAACTCGGGACGACGGTCGGGGACCTGGCCTCCGCTAACGACATAGCGAATCCGGACCTCCTGTACGCCGGCCAGACGCTCCGTTACTAGTAGCGTGCAGCGGGCGCACGGAGGCGGTGCGCCCGCTGCACCGTGGTCGCCTCCTGACCGGATACGTGCTGGGCTAGCTCTCCGACAATGGCTCTGACGGAGACGTTCCGGACCGACCGGCTTCGAGTACGAGCGCGACGCGCTCCACGCGGGAGCTCCGCACAGCCTCTACCGCATCACCGCCGCCGGAGAGCCCCGTCGCCGATAGCGAAGAGGCTGGCACGTCACTCGAACGTTTAGTGTCTCCCCGGCAATGTCAATCTTTACTACAGGGGCAGATACGCCAGGCCGAGATACCCAGGAAGATCAGGGCTCCGGCTGTCTCCGGAGACCGGGAGCCTTTGATCCACTGCCTGCTCAGCCGGCGAGGAACAGGCTGTAGATCACATAGGCTACAGCGGCGGCGAGAAGCACCGCTACCGCGACTATCGAGACCTTGCCGAGCAGGGATCCCTTCCAGACTTCTTCGACGAAACTCGCGAACTTCCTCAGCCTCACCTCCGCCCAGTCCAGGAAGCGTGCGGCGGGCAGCAGCTCACCGGCCAGTATCACCAGGCCGAGAAAGGCAGTGGCGAAGCCGGGACCCGGCAGTGGTGCCAGAAAGATGCTCCCGAGCGCCAGGACCGTCCCGACTAAGATCAGGAAGATCCTCTTGACTATATGGCCCCGCACGTCCTGCCGGCGGTGGTAGCGGTCCTGAAAGCGATGACCAGGCTTGCTCTCGCTGAACTCGCGCCAGTGCTCTCTCAGCCTCTCGATCACGAAGCGAATCATCCCATGATTCGCTTCGTCCGGCACCACGGTTGAACCAATCTCCCGTCCCGGTAGATTGCCTTCATCCATTGGTGTATCTGGGGAGGGTATACACCCGGGCCCACTGCGAGGTGACCATCGAATCCATAGAGTCCGTACACGAGAAGCTCGAGAGGCTCTGAGGCGCTGCGCCAACGCGTCTGTACTCTCCTTCTAT
>DASTQK010000243.1:0-3018 GCA_035761765.1 Rubrobacteraceae bacterium | reverse complement strand
GGTGGCGCCTGCCTCGCCTAGCTCGAGAGCCTTCTGGGGGCTGCGGTTATGGACTGTGAGGTCGTAGCCTGCGTCCATGAGGTTCTTTGCCATGGGCTTGCCCATGATCCCCAGCCCTACAAAGCCTACCCTTTCGGCCATCTCGCCTCCTAAAGTCTCAGGTCACTGACGGTCAGGTCGCCGCCGCGCAGAGGTTCGGGGATCCAGGCGAAGCTGTCCTCGGTCCTCTCCGTAGTGGGGTTGTACTCGAGGCCCACGTAGCCGTCGTAGCCGAGCTCCTCCAGGACCTTAAGCACGTAGGGGTAGTGGATCTCACCCGTCCCCGGCTCCCCACGCGCCGGCGAGTCGGCGACCTGGACGTGACCTATCATCCCGATGTGCTCCCGCACGTTTACGGAGAGGTTCCCCTCCATTCTCTGCATGTGGTAGAAGTCGTACTGGAGCCTCACGTTCGCTACCCCGACGCTCCTCAGGAAGCTCGCCGCGTCGCGCGTCGTGTACAGCAGGTACGGGCCGTTCTCGAAGGTGTTGACCGCCTCCACGAGGACCTCGACGCCGTACTCGGCGGCCCGGCCCGCCGCCCACGTTACGTTCTCTCGTGCGAGATCGAGCTGCTCCTCGCGGCTCATCCCCGGTATCTCCTGCCCGGCGAGCGCGTTCAGGTACGGGCATCCCAGCCTCCGCGCCAGCTCCAGCGCTACGGGCACGTTCTCCCTGAACTGCTCCCGGCGGTCCGGGTCGCCGATCAGGCCACGCTCCCCTGCCGGCATGTCCCCTGCGTCGAAGTTGAAGAGCGCCACCGTAAGACCGGCGTCCCGGATGGCGGCTTCCACGTCCCCGAGGTCCTCGCCTCCCGGCCACCAGAACTCGACCGCAGAGAAACCTGCCCTCCTCGCCATGCCAAACCGCTCCAGGAACGGCGCCTCCTTGAACAGAATGGAGACGTTCGCACAGAACCTCATGGTTACTATCACCCTCTCCTACCTCGCCAGTTACTGTATTCTAAGCACAACCGTAGGTCTGGCGGGCGGAGGATCTCCGCCCGCTCTCTCACTAGGCGCCGTCGAAGACTATGTCCTGGGCGCCCTCCCAGAGGCACAGCTCGCCCAGAGGCCGCAGGTTCTCATGACCCTCGGTAACGGTCAGGAAGTGGTTGCCAGCGAGCGTGCCGAGCTTGCTCTTGAAGTGGGTGCCGTAGTATGGGAAGAGGATCTCCGTCTCCGAGTAGCCGCCGGGGTAGAAGAGGATCTCGCCCGCCTGCGGATAGCTGGTGGCGTCCTCGAAGCCCACTCCCAGGTCGTAGTCCCCGAGGGGTATCCAGCACGCCTCCCCGCTCCACCTCACGTGGATGATCTTCTGCCGGTATGGCAGCAGCTTCTCGAAAGCTTCGCAGGTTTCGGGGGACTTCTCCCTCTCCCAACGGGCCGCGAACTCGTACGGCCCGGCGGCGATTTGGACGTCGCTCACGTACTATTCTCCTTCCTGTGCGCCTCCTGGCTCTACCCTGAGACTAGCGAGAGGAGGTTTCTCACCGCCGGGTTGTGGCTTGTGCCCCACTCGCAGCGCACCGCCGCGTCCCCGATCTCGCTTCCTGGTCCGGGGTTCATCTTCCCATGGTACTCCGGCTACGAGCTACGGGTAGATGGCGAGAAGGCGCAGCGACTCGCTGGGCGTCTTTGGAGTAGAATGGCGCGAGGGGCTGGGGACAGGCGGTGGCAAAGAGCACGAGCAAGCGCTACCGGGCACGACGGCCAGCGGTCCAGGTATAGAAGGGGAAGGGCGACGGGGACACATTGTGGGGACCCGTCTGGAAGGAGGCAGAGGTGGAGCGAGGAGCGCTCATAAGGACGATGCAGTCTATTCTGGGGCCGGAGGGCGTCATCACCGAGCGCGAGCAGCTCCGCTCCTACGAGTGCGACGGCCTCATGAACTACCGGGTCATCCCGGAGCTCGTGGTGTTGCCCGAGACCGCCGCGCAGGTGCAGGCTATAGTCAGGGTCTGCTTCGACGAGGGCATCCCGTTCGTAGCCAGGGGCTCCGGGACCGGGCTCTCGGGCGGGGCTCTGCCGGTCGAGTCGGGGATTCTGATCGTCCTCTCGAGGATGCGAAAGATCCTGGAGGTAGATATTCCCAACCAGCGGATCGTCGTCGAGCCAGGCGTGATCAACATGTGGGTGAGCAACGAGGTCGCTGACGCTGGCTACTACTACGCCCCGGATCCAGCGAGCCAGATCGTCTCCTCGATCGGCGGGAACCTGGCCGAGAACTCGGGCGGCGTTCACTGCCTCAAGTACGGCTTTACCACGAACCACGTGATGGGCGCGGAGATCGTGCTCCCCGACGGCTCGATGGTGAACATCGGGGGCGGCAAGGCCCCCGACGCGCCCGGCTACGAACTCCTCGGTGCCTTCGTCGGCTCCGAGGGGACTCTGGGGATAGCGACCAAGATAACGTTGCGCATCGTGCGCAAGCCCGAGGCGGTCCGTACCCTGCTCGCGGCGTTCAAGGACACGGAGGAGGCAGGTGGGGCGGTCTCGGGGATCATCGGCGCAGGTATTGTGCCCGCGGCCATAGAGATGATGGACGCCCTCACCATCGAGGCGGTCGAGGTCGCGGTACACCCCGGCTTCCCGCAGGCGGGCGCGGTCCTGATCGTTGAGCTCGACGGTCCCGAGGCCGAGGTAGCGGACCAGTTCGATCGCGTCATCAAGATCTGCGAGGAGGCGAAAGCCTCGGAGATAAGGGTGGCAGAGGACGACGCAGAGCGGGCGCTCTTCTGGAAGGGCCGCAAGGCGGCCTTCGGCGCCATCGGCCGGATCTCCGACTACTACTGCATGGATGGGGTGATTCCGCTGGGCAAGCTCGGCGAGGTGCTGGTTTCCATCGCGCACATCTGCGACAGGCACGGGCTGAAGGTCGCCAACATCTTCCACGCCGGCGACGGCAATCTGCATCCCCTCATCCTCTACAACGCCAACGACCCGCGGCAGTCGCTCGCGGCCGAGGAGGCGGGCGCCG
>DASTQK010000242.1:0-4682 GCA_035761765.1 Rubrobacteraceae bacterium | reverse complement strand
CCTCGCGGTAGCCGATGGCCCGCGGGGTGAAGAGGCTCGCGAAGCACTTCTTGACCGACTCCAGTAGCTGGGCCTCGCCGTGCACGTTCAGGAAGCTCTCCTGCTGGCCGGCGAAGCTGGCTGTGGGCAGGTCCTCGGCGGTGGCCGAGGAGCGCACCGCGACGTCGGTGTTCTCCCCCCCGTAGCGGGCGGAGAGCTCCTCGTAGCCCTGCAGTATCTCGTCCCGCAGCTCGGATGGGAACTGGCCTTTGAGCACGAGGTCCCGGATCTCCTTACTCCGCCGGGTCAGGCCCTCGACGTTCTCCTTGTCCAGACCGGCCATGATCTCCCGGATCCGGGCCACCAGCCCGTTCGCCTCGAGGAAGTGTATGTAGGCCTCGGCCGTCACCGCGTACCCGTCCGGCACCTGGATGCCCAGCGCCTCGAGCTCGCGGGTCATCTCGCCCAGAGAGGCATTCTTCCCGCCCACGAGCGGCACGTCGTCTATCCCGATCTCCGAGAACCTTCGCGTCCAGCGCGTCTTCAGCATTTCCGATCACCCTCCTGTTGCCGTTTCTGAAACCCTCGCCGGGCTTCCACCATTCTTGCCTGGACTCTATTGGGAGTGAGCGCGCGCTGCCTGAGCAGAATGACCCATTTGCCTGATCAGGATTGACCAATGTGCCGCTGCCGGGGCGGGACACCGCGCCCTCCCTCTCGTCGCCGCAGCGCCCATCGCCTCAGCTCGTCGGTGCCCCAGACGATGAGGGGGAAGGCGGCGAGGATGGCGAGCTCGCGCACGCCGAGGGCCTTCGTCCCGAAGAGGGTTTGCAGCGGGGGCACGTAGATCACCGCCGCCGCGAAGGCCAGCTCGAAGGCGATCCCCCACAGGAGCAGCCTGTTGGAGAATGGCCCGATCTCGCGCAGCGAGGCGCGGCTGGTGCGGGCAGCGAACGCCGTGCCGACCTGGCAGGCGGTTATCCCGGCGAAGGTCATGGTGGTTGCGGCGAGGTAGGAGGCGTGCAGCGGGCTGCCCGTCCCCGTCGGCTCGCCGGGCGACCATCCCGAAGCGTAGAGGACGTAGAAGAAGCCACCGGTAACGAGCGCGGCCTCTACGAGCCCGAGCCAGCCCCAGGCTCGGACCAGCATCGCCCGGTCTATGATGCCCCGCTCGCGCGGACGCGGGGGGCGCTGCATGATGCCCGGCTCGGCGCGCCTCAAGGCCGGGGCATCGTTGACGCCGTCGCCGGTCATTGGGTCCGTGCTGCTCGAGCCTCCGCGCAGCCTCCCGCTCGGAGAGCCCCTCGCGCCGCGTCCCCAGGTGCCTCAGGAGTAAGTCATTCGTTCCTCGGGATCGACGGATAGACCCTGCGGCGCCTCAGAATGGGGCTTCACGGCACCTGGCCGCCGGTCTCGCCTCGCGGACGTAGCTCTATCTCGACGTACTCGACATCGTCTTCGAAACGGAATCGCTCCGGCAAGTTCAGGTCCCTGAGCAGGTTGAGCATCCGGGCGTTCTCGGGCAGTACCAGCCCGGTGAAGACGCTCACGTTCCTGCGCAGGGCGGCCGAGATGAGGGCTCGCGTGAGCGCCAGGCCAAGGCCCCTGCCCTGCCAGCTATCCACGACCGCGGCCGCGTACTCGGCCCTGTCGGTCTCGTCCTCCCTGTCGAAGCTCGCGACCGCGATAATCTCTCCGGGAGATCCGGGATCGAGCGCCACGAGCGCGAACCGGTTCACGCCGTCGACGCGGGTGAAGTACCCCGCCTTTCTGCCGGTAAGCTCCGGCTTGGCGCCGAAGAAGCGCAGCCGGACCGAGCGGTCGCTGAGACGGCGATGGAAGCGCTGCAGGGTAGCCGCGTCCTCAGGCCCTATCGGCCGGTAAGTTATGCGGGTCCCGTCGAGCAGCTCGAGAACCCCGCTATCCCCGCTCGCGAGTGGAGAGGGCGCCGGATCTTTGTCGGCGGGCGCTCTCATCGTCCGCGCTCCTTTCCGTGAGTACATTCTGCCACTCAAACTCTACCGGAAGCTAAACCGGACTCCCTGAGCAGGATGGACCATTCGCCTGACCAATATTGTCCAAAGTAACGGCTCGCGGCGGCAAGAACCCTCGCAGACGATGTACTACGCGGCTCTCGCAGAGACATCCGGGGCCGCTTCAGATTACCCTTGCCCCCGAACGCTTTGAACATCAACCTGGCTCGAGCAGAGACGGCGGCCAGCGGCTCCCCGGCGTCTATTATCTCTGGCACGCCCACACGGTAGATGCCGTCCCTAGCAGCGCACGATGTGATGTTCTCCGCGGTGAGCCCCGGCGAGCCCCGGCGGGATTCCTTCTAGCAACGGCTGGTCTGGACGCCGTTCGTCGTGGACGTCTTGCCTGTAGCAGCCTCTTGGCCGTCTCTTCCGTCCCTCTAGGAGATATGCCTCACCACCAGGACAGGGCAGTGAGCATGGCGGACCACCGAGTCGGAGACGCTGCCCATCAGAGCCCGCCTGATGCCGCCCCACCCTCGGCTGCCCATGGCGATCAAGCCAACGCCCAGCTCCTCGGCCAGGGCGACTATCTCTTTCTCTGGCTCGCCCGTCCTGAGGTGGGCCTCAGGGATGTCCCCTCCAGCCTCCCGGATCAGCTCGACCTGCTCATCCAGCACCTCTTGGATTTCCTCCCTACCTTCCCGCCGCAACTGCTCGGCCGCTTCAGGAAAACGGACCTCGTAGTAGGGGTGTACGAAGCCGGCAGCGGGAAAGACGGCGACAACATGCAGTTCCGAGCCGGTCCTCGCGGCAAGGTCGGCGGCGATAGTGGCGGCGAGTCTGGCACGCGCCGAACCGTCGGTTGCGAGCAAGATCTTCGTCGGAAAGTCTACCGGTTCACCACGCACCACCACTACCGGACAGTGAGCATGCCTGACGACAGAGTCGGAGACACTGCCCATAAGGGCTCGCTTCATTCCGCCGCGTCCTCTGCTCCCGAGAACGACGAGGCCCGCTCCTATCTCCTCGGCTGCTCGCACTACATCGTCTGAGGGGTGGCGCTCGAAGCCAGGGTGGTCTTCGGCCAGCCTCAGGTGTGCCTGCGCAACCTCTCCTCCGGCTTGCTCGATCTTCTCTACCTGCTCATCGAGAATACTCTGGGCTTGCCGCCGAAGTTCTTCGGCTACCTCCGGGACGCGAACGTCGTAGGTGGGATAGCCGGGACCGACGGTCAGGACATGCAGCTCTGAGTCGGTGCTCCTGGCCAGGTTGATGGCGGTAGTGGCGGCTTGCTCGGCCTCGTCTGAGCCGTCGGTGGCCAGAAATACCTTTGTTTGAAAGAGGCTCATCGGGTTACTCTCCCTTCGTGACCAGAACCGGGCAGCGGGCATAAGCCGCGATGCCGCTCGAGACGCTACGATGGGGCGCCTCAAGGGGCTCGGGCCCTGCTCCTCACCACGCTCAGGTCCGCACCGCTATCCTCCCCGAGCGCGACCACCCCGGCATCCGGTTCCCCTGTCCTCCGGTAGGCTCTTGCTAGCTGGGAATAGGTGCGGGCATCCGATCAATCGCTGGGGGGATCTGCGAACTCGGCGACGTTCGGCTCGACCAGCCGCTCGAAGTCGGCGTATCTCACGCTCATGGTGTCGGTGTGGGTGCCGGCCCGAAAGACTATGGTCTCATCCTCCGCCATAACCCTATCCACATGGACGGGAACGCCGTAGAGGTTGCCGAATGGGGGCATCGCCCCCACCTCGCAATCGGGGAAAGCGCTCTCGAAGTCCTCCTCACCGGCGAGTCGAACCTCGCCCACGCCCAAGGCCTCGGCCGCCCTCTCGGGATTTACGTGGTAGGGCGCAGGCAAGACGAACATCGCCAGCTCTTTGTCGCTAAAAATCATTACCGTCTTGGCGAACATCTTGCCGGGCACGTGCTCGGTAGCGGCCACCTCCTGGGCGGTTATGGCCCTCGCGTGGTGCTGGACCTCGAAGGTCGCGCCGTTCTCACGCAGGTAGCCCTCCAACCTCTCTCTACAACTCACTTCGGTACCTCCTTACGCCTCGGTCCGTTCCTCACGCGGACATACCAATACCGGCCCCCTCGCTACCCGCAAGACCTTGGTGGAGACGCTGCCCAACACCGTTCGCTCGGCCATCCCCAGACCACGGCTGCCCACCGCGAGGAGGGTGCTCTCCTCCTGGCCCTCCTCGGCAGCCAGGAGCATGGCGAGCGTCGGCTCCGTCTCGACCAGCCTGCACACGGGTCGGCTGCCAGCGACAGCCTCCAACTCCTCTGCGCGTCCATCCAGGATGCGCTCCTCCCGGAAGAGCGCTTCGTCCAGCTCGCGGCGATCCTCGCCGCTCCACCCTCCTACCGGCTCCGGTGGATTCTCGTAGGCGCGCACCAAGACCATCTCGGCCGCGAACAGCCCGGCGATCTGCGCGGCGATATCACCGGCCCTCCTGGCGTCGTCCGATCCGTCATCGCCCACGATCACCCGGTCCGGGGGCCATGACCCGTCGCCGCCGCGGACCACCAGCACCGGGCAGCGGGCGTGGTGGACGACCCCCTCGGAGACGCTGCCCAGGAGGTGACGCCGCACCCAGCCCAAACCGCAGCTTCCCACCACGATCAGCCCGGCCCCCAGATCTTCTGCGAGATCGACTATCGTCTCCGCCGGTCTTCCCAGAACGAGGTGGGCCTCGACGAGAGTTCCCCCAGCTTCCT
>DASTQK010000241.1:0-5521 GCA_035761765.1 Rubrobacteraceae bacterium | reverse complement strand
ACCATCTGGATCATCGTCGGCGTCATACTCGCCGGCGCGGTTCAGGACATGACCACGCTCTTCTTCTCCTTGCGGCGCGACGGCAAGAGCCTGGGGCAGATGGCCAGAGAGGAGATCGGGCCGGTCGGAGGGGCGGCGGCTCTCGTCGCGGTCCTCTCCATCATGGTCATACTGCTCGCCGTCTTGGCGCTCGTTGTGGTGCTCGCGCTCGCCGAGTCGCCGTGGGGGGCTTTCTCCATCGCGATGACCCTCCCGATCGCCATCCTCATGGGGGTATATCTGCGGTTCTTGCGGCCCGGGCGAGTGCTCGAGGTCTCCGCCATCGGGGTAGCGCTCTTGATCCTGGCGATCATCGGGGGCGGTTGGATCTCCGAGTCCTCCTCCTACGCCGAGGCGTGGACCTTTAGCGGGAACCAGATCACCTTCGCCCTCATAGCCTACGGCTTTATCGCCTCGGTGCTCCCGGTGTGGGTCCTTCTGGCCCCGCGCGACTACCTCTCGACCTTCATGAAGATCGGGACCATAGTGCTCCTGGCCATCGGGATCGCGATCACCCTCCCCGCGATGCAGATGCCGCGGGTCACGGAGTTCGCCTCTACCGGCGAGGGCCCGGTCTTCGCCGGACCGCTCTTCCCCTTCGTGTTCATCACCATCGCTTGTGGAGCTCTTTCCGGGTTCCACTCGCTCATAGCCTCGGGGACGACGCCCAAGCTCATCCAGAAAGAGTCGCAGGTGCGCATGATCGGCTACGGGGCGATGCTGATGGAGTCGTTCGTGGCCGTCATGGCGATGATCGCCGCGGCCACCCTCGACCCCGGCATCTACTTCGCTATGAACGCTCCGGCCACCGTCCTCGGCGACACCGTGCAGTCGGCCTCCCAGGCCGTCCAGGGCTTCGGGTTCTCGGTCAGCCCGGAGACGCTGCAGCAGACCGCTGACGCCGTCGGCGAGGACACCATCATCGGGCGCACCGGCGGCGCGCCGACGCTCGCGGTGGGGATGTCCGCGATCTTCGCCCAGGTCACGGCCTTCCTCGGGGCGGGGTTGCAGGCTTTCTGGTACCACTTCGCCATCATGTTCGAGGCGCTTTTCATACTGACCACCGTCGATGCCGGGACGCGCGTCGGGCGGTTCATGATCCAGGACCTCGTGGGCAACGTGTGGCGGCCCTTCGCCCGCACCTCTTGGCTGCCGGGCAACATCATCGCGAGCGCTCTCATAGTCGCGGCCTGGGGCTACTTCCTCTACGCGGGTGTCAACGACCCGCAGGGCGGCATCTACACGCTCTTCCCGCTCTTCGGGATAGCGAACCAGCTTCTGGCCGCCGTCGCGCTCACCGTAGGAACGACCATCCTGATCAAGATGGGCAAGCTGAGGTACGCGTGGGTGACGGCGCTGCCGCTCGCGTGGGACGCCGCCGTTACGCTCACGGCGAGCTGGTACAAGATCTTCTCCCCCGACCCTCTGATCGGCTTCTTCGCCCAGAGGAGCGCGGCTATTGAAGCGGCCAACAAGGGCGAGCTCTACGGCAACGCCGAGAACGCGGCGGACGTGCAGCAGATCATCACCAACTCGACGGTGGACGGCATCCTCTCCATCATCTTCGCGCTGGCGATCATAGTGGTGATCCTGGACGCGGCACGCGTGTGGTTCGGCCTGATCCGGGGTACGAAGGAGCCGGAGCTGAGCGAGGCCCCCTGGCAGGAGTCGAACCTGGACTCGGAGGGCAACGTGATAGAGCGCGAACCTGTCGGAGCCCGGAGCTAGATGACAACCCTGCTCAAACCTCTCCTCTACGCGTGGGAGTACCTGAAGGAGATATCGGGCGAGAACGCCTACGACCGCTACCTGCTACTCCACACGGCGACCCACCCGGAGAAGCCGCCGATGAGCCGCGGGGAGTTCTACCGCCACCGCCAGGACGAGAAGTACAACAACCCCGGCAGCCGATGTCCGTGTTAGCGCCACAGTAGCGGGCCGGTCGGGTCCGCGAGGCCAGAGGGGCGGGATCTCCCGCCCCTCTGGCCGGTGGTCGTGCTCGACCGCCAAGCTATACTGGCTGCCTGGCAGACCGCACAGACTAATCTACGCGCACGAGGGCGGCACCTAATCTCTCCCTGGACGAGGTCTACGAAGATCTGGAATAAACCCCAGGCTTCAGGTGTCAGCAAATTACCTGACGCCACCTACCCGCTCCTCTTTAGCTTCCCAGTGCGCTTGGCGTAGCTCTCGCCCAGGTGGAAGATAAAGATCCCCAGCGGCACGAAGACGACGCCCATGATGAGGAGCGGCCAGATGCTCTCCCACAGCCGCGCTGCTCCGGCCCCGTCGAGCAGGGCCGCTCTCGCTCCCTGCAGCGCGTAGGTGACCGGGGAGACCGTGGCGATAGCCTGCATCCAGCCAGGGAGCACGTCCACCTCGTAGTAGACGCCGGAGACGAGCAGGAGCACCGAGGAGACTATGTAGCTGACCTGCTGGCCCTTCTCCGGGGAGAGGAGCGGCAGCACGGCGGCGACGATCCCGAAGCCGACCAGCGAGACGCTGCACACAGCGAGGATGAGGAGGGCGCCCCAGTAGTTCGCCCGGCTCAGGTCCAGGTCGAAGAACAGGTAGCAGACACCCAGGGTGAGCGCCGTCTGCAGGATGCCGTAGACGACCGCGTAGAGTCCCATCCCCAGGAGGTGGGTCACGCGGCTGGAGGGGCTCATGAACGTGTACTCGATGGTCCCCTCCCACCGCTCCCAGCTCACCGTCTCGGAGAGGACGTCGAAGAGCATCGAGAGGTAGTTCCACAGGAGAGCTCCGACCAGCAGGTAGGTCATGTACCGCTCGATGTCTATGTTCATGCCGCCGAATTCCTGCGCCCCCGCGCCGATGAAGGTGATCGCCATGGCGTTCACCGTGACGTAGACGAGCCAGACGATCTCCCACATCAGGTATCGCTTGGTCAGGAAGTAGTTGCGCTGTACGTAGCCCCAGACAGCGACCAGCTCCGAGAGCCACAGAGGTTTGGGCACGTTGTGCATCAGTCTTCTCCTTCCGCCGACGCCTCCTCGACGGAGTAGCCGGTCGCGGCCATGAACGTCTCCTCGAGGGTCGGGACGTGGCCGTTGGTCGCGTAGCGGCGCTTGAGGTCCTCGGGTCTCTCGAGCGCCAGTATCTTCCCGTCGACCATGATGCCGACCCGGTCGCAGAGCTCCTCTGCCTCGTCCATGTCGTGGGTACAGAGCAGGATCGAGGAGTCGTGCGCCTCCCGGATGCGCCTGATGAACTCCTGCACATCCTTTTTGCTTCTGGGGTCCAGACCCGTCGTCGGCTCGTCGAGGAGCATGAGGACGGGGCTGGTCAGGAGCGCCCTCGCGAGCGCTACTTTCTGCTGCATACCGCGGCTCAGGTGCTCCATCGGCTCTAGCGCTCGCTTGTGGGCGAAGCCGATGTTCTCGAAGATCTCACGTATCCTCGGGCGCGCCTCGCCGCTGGTGACGCCGTAGAGCTTGGCCCCGTAGAGCAGGTTCTCCATCGCCGACATCTTCTTGAAAAAGCTGGCCTCGACGCTGACCCGGTTCATGCTGCGCTGCACCTTTTTCGGGTGCCGCACGGCGTCCACGCCGAAGACCTCGACCGAGCCCGCGTCGGGGACGACGAGGGTCGAGACGACGCGCACCAGCGTGCTCTTCCCGCTGCCGTTGGGCCCGAGGATGCCGATGACCTCGCCCCGCCCGACCGCGAGCGAGACCGAGTCCAGGGCGCGCACGACCTCGCCCCGCCGTTTCTTGAAGCTCTTCTCTACTTTGTGTAACTCCAGAGCCTTCACAGAGTTCTCCTTAAAGATTCACTTCCCCCGCGAGGGGGCCGACGCTACAATCGGCCCCTCGCTTCCAGCCTCTCCCAGACAAGACGCCAGGTCTCCTCCCGCTCGGCGGCTACCGCCAGCTCGAAGAGCCTGCGCGCCATCCGGGCGCGCAGGGAGGACGTGCGTCTGGACCGCGCATACCCCTCGCGCTCGGCCATCCGTCCGGCGAGCTCCTGCCGGCGCAGGCTCCGGTCCTCCATCGCGTAGTGCCAACTTCCGTTCATCTTCGGTCTCCCTTTCTTCTCTCGCCGCGAAGGCTAACCTCGGGTGGTGCCCGTATCGGGAAGGATGGGGACCGTTGCTCTTGGAGCAAGTGATAAGGCCCCCGGTCCTGGTGTCCGGAGGCCTCTCTGAGAAACTGCTTCGAGCTAGAAGCTCAGTGTCTCATCGCGACCTCACAGACCTCGGGACGCACCTCTCCCCCGAAAACCGGGATTCCTGTGTGCGTGACGCGGATGTGCATCTCTCCCTCTGGTCCTTTCGCGACTCGAATAACAGCCCGGGAACTCTACCCGCCCGCGGGAGCTTTGTCAATAACGCCAGCCCACCGCCGCGGAGCCGAGACCCCGATAGGATTTTGCCAGCTACAGGCTCTCGGCGCATCACCCATTTGAGTGATTTTTCGAAGGCTCTTGGCGAGAACCCGGCGCCAGGACCTCGGCCAGAATCGAACGCACAGACCGCTCCTCATAGTCCTCAGGCGACCAGCCGCGCTCGGCGACCAGGTGCTGCCAGGTCTCGAGGTGGCTCCGGGCCCAGACCCAGTCCGCCGCCGTCTCGACCGTCCAGCCCTCGGCGAGCCACCCGTCCTGGGCGACACGCTCGACGGCAACCCGGAATGCGCCCCTTAGAGCCTCCATCCGGTCCCGCCACGCCACCCCGCCCTCCTCGCCGGAGATCTCCGCCGCCTCCAACGCCCGCGCGACCGGCACTATCTCCGGCACGTAGCCCAGCCACGCCCGCAAGAGCCCCTCGAGTCCATCCGCAGGCGGCAGCGCCCGCGTGGCGGCAACCCGCTCCCGGAAGCCGCTCCGAGCATCGTGGTGGCGGGTCATAGCCGCCAGAAGACCAGCCCGGTTCTCGAAGTGGAAGTAGACGAGCTGGCGCGAGACCCCGGCCGCCGCAGCGATCCCAGCAACCGTCACCCCGCTCGTCGTCCCACGCTCCCAGACCAGCGCCCACGCTGCCTCGAGTATGCGCGAGCGGGTGCCCGTGCCCGTCATAGATCGTCCTCCTAACCCTTGACACGTGTCAAAGTATGTGGCTATTATACACGTGTCAAATTTGACACGTGTCAAATCATGAGGAGGAGCGAGGGATGAGACGAGCAGTCACCGGCGAGCGCGTCGGGGCGGCAGAGGGCGAGGGACCGGGGGCAAGGAGGCGCGCCATGATCTTCCGCAGCCCGTACCCCGATATCGGGATACCCGAGATTCCGTTGACCCCGTTCGTGCTCCAGGGGGCTGGCAAGCTGGGTGACAAGCCTGCTTTCGTGGACGGTTTCGCGGGGCGCGCTATCTCCTACTCGTCCTTCGCCGACGCCGTGAGGCACGCCGCCGCCGGTCTTGCGGGGCGCGGCTTTGTGAAGGGCGACGTGTTCGCCATCTACAGCCCCAACGTGCCGGAGTACGCCATCGCAGTGCACGCGGTGGCGTCTCTGGGCGGCGT
>DASTQK010000240.1:0-2521 GCA_035761765.1 Rubrobacteraceae bacterium | reverse complement strand
AACCTGCCGCGCTCGTAGAGCAGGCCGATGATCGGGTTCGCGAGCGCTATCATGCCGACCGCCGAAGGGACGACGACGAAGACCATTGTCCTGAGCCCGAAGGAGAAGGTGTCGCGGTAGCCTTCGTCGTCCCCGCGGGCGTGCCTCTCGGAGAGTTCGGGCATGAGGGCCGTGGCGATAGCGACGACGATGACGCCGTAGGGAAGCGAGAACACGGCGAAGGCGTAGTTGAGCTGCGCCACGGCCTGGAACTGGGTGGCGAGGTAGACGCCGAACGCCTGAAAGGCGACCGAGGCCGCAACCAGCACGACCATCGGCCCGGCGAGCTTCGCGGTAGACACAAGGGCCGGGTGACCCAGCTGCGGCCGCGGCCTGTAGCCGAGGTTCCACATCGTGGGAACGAGGGCGAGGGCCATGATGGCGGTCCCCGCCGTGACCCCTCCGGCCAGTACGTAGAGGGCGAGGGTCGAGTCTACGCCGACGAGCACCGCGTACAGAGCGAAGGAGGCGATCACCATGAGGTTGTTGAGGACGGGGGCGAAGGTGGGGAGGAAGAAGTGCCTGTGGGCTTGCAGCACTCCGGTCGCGATGGTGCTTACGCCGTAGAAGAGCATCTGCACGGCGAAGATCCTGAAGAAAAAGACTGCGAGGTCCACCGTGCGCTCGGACTCGGCCGGCGAGAGCCCCTTCGCCGCCCCCCAGTCCGTGAAGAGCGTCACGAAAGGCTCGGCGAAGACGATGCCGGCCAGCGCCAGTACAGCCATCACAGGCACCACGAGGGTGAAGAGGGCGTTGGTGAGGCGTCTCGCGTCCTCCTCCCCGTGGGTCGTCATGCGGTCGACCAGCACCGGGATAAAGATCGAGTACAGAATGCCACCCAAAAAGAGCTCGTAGACGAGACTGGGCAGGATTATGGAGACCGTATACGCGTCGGCTACGAGGGTGGTTCCCAGCACGGCCGCCTGGGCCATCCACCTGGCGTACCCCGTGGCCCGCGAGAGGACGGTCGCCGCCGATATCGAGAGCATGGCCCGCAGCATGGCCGCCATGCCGAGGATGTTACTACAACGCCTCATGTCCCGGATACGCTCCCTCGGAGCGTATCCGGGACGGTGTTCGCGGCATCTAACCGAGGTGTACCACCATGCGCAACGAACCCATGCACTTGCAGTGGTCAGTGATCCGGACCTCGTCGTCCTGCGTAGCCTGGTCGGCACCGAGGTCGCGCTTCACCGCGTGGGGCGCGCCGCCGACTTACCATCCTCATCGGCACGAACAACCTGGCGTTCGGGGCGCGTGCGGGTAGGCGACCACCAGAGCCGCGCACATTTCCTCACACCCCTCGCCTCGGGCAAGCCGCCGATCCAACCAGAAGACCCGCTACGCCACCCTCCTGTTCAACCGGCGCTCCAGGATGTTGGTCAGGTAGATCAGGGGCAGGCAGATGGCGAGGTAGATCAGGGCAGCCGCGATCAGGGCAGAGGAGTTGAAGGTCTGGGACTGGATCTCCTGGGCGGCCCGCAGCAGCTCGACGAGCCCGATCACGCTGACCAGCGAGGTGTCTTTTATGAGCATGACGAACTCGTTGGTCAGAGGAGGTATGACGCGCCTGAAGGCCTGCGGCACGATGATGTAGCGCATCGTCTGGCCGTAAGTCAGCCCCGAGGCCCTCCCCGCCTCCATCTGGCCCTTGTCGATGCTCTGGATGCCGGAGCGGAAGATCTCAGCGACGTAAGCCGCGCTGTTGAGCGTGAGCGCCACGAGCCCTGCGAAAAAGAGGCTCTCGGGCCGGATGCCGATGGAGGAGGGGGTGAAGTAGATGATCGTGATCTGGACCAGGAGCGGCGTCCCCCGGAAGACGTCTATGTAGATCTGCGCCGGGGTGCTCAAGAGGCGCGAGCGCGAGATCTTGAGCAGCGCGAGGATGAGGCCGAGCACGATGCCGAAGGCCTCCGCCAGGAGCGCGAGCGAGATAGTCACGAGCGTCCCCTGCAGGAGCACGTCCCACTGGGAGACGACGATCCCGACGTCGAAGTAGCTGTCTAATATGTTTTGCGGGTTGAAGTCCTCCGGGTTGAAGGATACCGGCGGCCACTCGATCTGCATCCCGCGCTTCTCCTGCTCTCAGTTGTCTACGGGATCTCCTCTGGCTTCTCTTTGAACCACTTCTGGTACATCTCCTCGTAGGTGCCGTCCTCCTTGATCTCCTGGAGCGCCTTGTTGACGCGCGGGCGCAGGTCGCTGTCTGTGGGGAAGGCTATGCCGTACTGCTCGCCTGTGGGTATGTTCTGGACGATCTCGAGCGCCCCTTCGCTCTGGGAGGCCCGGTCGGCCGAGACCGGGAAGTCGTTTATGACGGCGTCGACCTGCCCGTTCTCGAGGGCGTTGAAGGCGTCCGTTACCACGTTGTAGGTCCTGACGGTGGCGACCTTGCCTTCGTCTTTGAGCTTCTGGGCCTCCGCGGCGCCTGTGGTGCCGATCTGGACGCCCACGGTGGCGTCGCCGAGGTCGTCGGTGCTCT
>DASTQK010000239.1:0-3433 GCA_035761765.1 Rubrobacteraceae bacterium | reverse complement strand
TAGGATCGAGACCCTGCATTACCGGGATAATTCGGCTTGCCTAAGCCAGTTCTGGGAGAGCCGACGAGCGGACTCGATCCACTGACCTGCTCCGGCTACGAGTGAGATTCAAGGAGTTCACCTGGGTTCATCCAGGTTCATAAAACCGCATGAACAAACCGTAATCGTACAGACGTACACAGGTGAACTCCCCTAGATCCACCTGCACTGGTGTACTGTGCAGCTGGATCGGCATCGCGTTCATGCTACAGATTCTTGGACCGGACTTCCGAGAGCGCTAACCTTCCACGCACTCGGTTGTACAAGGGCTAGTAGTAAGGTTCGTGGTGCTCTGGAGCCTGTACTCCGGCCGGAGTACAATCGCTCTCCTATGGCACACCCGACCCCGAAGCGTCCGAGACCCCGGCAGCAGATACGCCAGGCGACACGCTTGGCGATTCTCACGTTGGTCGCGGTATGCTTGCTCGCCGGGTGCGGCCCACCGACACGCGTCGTCCGAACTTCGGACCAGCCGAACGTGATCCTCATCCTCACCGACGACCTGGATAACCGACTCCTGCAGGAGCATTCGTCGCACTACCCCAACCTCCAAAAGCTGGCGGCCCAGGGCACGACATTCGAGAACGGGTTCGTCACTGATCCCATGTGCTGTCCTTCCAGAGCATCAATCCTGCGTGGCCAGTACGCCCACAACCACGAGATCGTGGGGAACGCGTGGCCTCGAGGGGGCTCCCGGAAGTTCCGTGTGTTGGGTCTCGGGGAATCGACGATCGCCACCTGGCTACAAGACGAAGGCTACCGGACGGTCTTGCTCGGCAAGTACATGAACGGCTACTACGGGACCCGTGTGCCGGTCGGGTGGGACGATTGGTACGCAATAGCCGGCAACTACCTGAGCAGCGACCTTAACGAGAACGGCCGCATAGTCAGCTACGACCCAGGGCGCCACCACCTCGACGACGTGATCACCAAGAAGGCGACTAGCTACGTTCGCGGTATGACCGCCGATGAACCGCCTTTCTTTATGTGGCTGGGGACGAAGGCGCCCCACGCACCGGCCATCCCTGCAGCCCGCCACGAGGATGCCTTCTTGGGCGCCCGGTTGCCGCGCGCACCTTCCTTCGACGAAAAGGACGTCTCCGACAAGCCCGGCTGGGTGCGCAACAACCCACCTTTGGGTCAGAAGCAGATCGTCCGCATGGAAGACCTTTACAGCAACCGCCTTGAGTCCATGCTGGCCGTGGATGAGATGGTAGGGCGCCTCATGGGCGCCCTGCGAGAGAGCGGCGAGCTCGATAACACCTACGTATTCTTCACCTCCGACAACGGATTCCACCTGGGCCAGCACCGGTTGACCACAGGCAAGTGGACGGCCTACGAGGAGGATATTCAGGTGCCCTTGATCGTGCGAGGACCCAGAGTGCCCGAAGGCCGCACGCTTTCGCACCTGGTGCTCAACAACGACCTGGCGCCCACCTTCGCCGACCTGGCAGGGGCCAAGACGCCATCCTTCGTTGATGGCCGCTCGCTCGAACCGCTGCTCTCGACAGAGCCGACACCCGAGGAGGAGTGGCGTCGAGCCTTTTTGGTGGAGGCCGCCGCCTCGGAGGGCCGGGGGCCGCCATCACCCCTAGCCGATGAAGCCTCTGTCAAGCCGCTGCTGACCGGCGACCCGCTGCCGGAGGGCTGGCGGCGGGCCGCGCAGTCGGGGGCGTGGTCGCGTGTGAACTGGGGCCGCCCCGGGCTCGAGGCCATGAGGACCGAGGAGCACCTCTATGTCGAGTACGCAAACGGCGAACGAGAACTCTACGACCTGAGGGAGGACTCCTACCAGCTGAACAATCGGTACGGGACAGCGCAGCCCGACCTCGTCCGGCGCCTGCGAGAGCGGCTCGAGGCGCTGCGGGTGTGCTCAGGGGCCGCCTGCCGCGCGGCGGAGAGCGTCCTCTGAAGGGGCTTCTGCCAGCTAGCGCTCGGCTGAGACCTGCGCGCCGTCCTCATCGGCGGTATCGCCCTCTCCACCACAAGCCTCGCGTCGTTTGCGCGTCAAGGTGGGCCCGTATCCTCCTCACGAGAGATCTCGCCATCCTCACGGGGTTCTCGAATGATACTCGTGATCCTGCTCGACACTCTTGGACCTTTGGTCTACCATCTACCGCTCGCCAAAGGACTCTTCTAGCACCTCTGCTGTAATTAACGAAGTAGTACCGGGCACTCGAGTGACTAGAGCTATGCGGCAGCCGGAATCACTAAACCTTGACGGCTTGGCGTTGTTCAACTAATCTGTTGAATATATGAATAGCTCAACGCACAGGGAGTTCAAGGATCGGCTGTTCGAGCAGTTCGCCAGGATTGGCAAAGCGCTGGCGAGCCCCAAGCGACTGGAGATACTGGACCTCTTGGCCCAAGGCGAACGCACGGTGGAGGAGATAGCGAGGGAGACGGCGATGCCCGTGGCCAATGCTTCGCAGCACCTTCAGGCGCTCAAGGGAGCTCGAATGGTCGAGTCTCGGCGCGAGGGGCTCTACGCTTACTACCGGCTGGCCGACGAAACCGTGTTCCGGACGTGGCAGGCTGTCCGCGCCCTCGGGGAGACGCGTTTGGCCGAGATCGACCGGATGGTCGAGACCTTCCTCGAGGACAGGAACGCGCTGGAGGCCCTGGGTGCTGCGGCTCTTATGGAACGTCTCAGCGACGGGAACGTTGTCGTGCTAGACGTCCGCCCGGAGGAAGAGTACCGGGCCGGCCACATCCCCGGAGCGCTCTCCGTACCTGTGGACGTCCTAGAAGCTGCCCTGCAAACGCTTCCCAAAGACAAGGAGATAGTCGCCTACTGCCGCGGGCCTTACTGCGTGTTCTCCGACGAAGCGGTGACGCTGCTCAGGTCGCGCGGTTACCAGGCCAGGAGACTCGCCGAGGGCCTGCCGGACTGGCGAGCGAAGGGGTTGCCGGTCGAGACCACCTCATAGGCATTGGTGAGGAGCTACCGGAAGGAGCCGAAATGAGCGACCAGGTACGCGAAGATCAAGAGCTAGACGTCTCCACTTTGCGTGAAGCGATCCGGGACGAGTACGCCGAGGTCGCAAGCCATCCCGAGAAGGGCTTCCACTTCCACACCGGTCGTCCTCTAGCCCGCATGCTGGAGTACGCCGACGAGTGGCTGGAAGGAATCCCCGAGACCTCCATCGAGTCCTTCGCCGGTACCGGCAACCCTTTCAGCCTGGGCGAGCTACGCGCCGGCGAGAGGGTGGTGGACGTGGGCTGCGGCGCCGGGATAGACAGCCTGATCGCCGCAAAGAAGGTCGGGCCGGACGGGCGCGTCATCGGGGTAGACATGACTCCCTCCATGCTGGAGAAGGCACGCCGCGCTGCGGTCGAGACGGGGCTTGCCAACGTGGAGTTCAAGGAGGGCTATGGCGAGGCGCTACCGGTG
>DASTQK010000238.1:0-3611 GCA_035761765.1 Rubrobacteraceae bacterium | reverse complement strand
GTCGTTGATCCGGAGAAGATAATCGGCAGCGTGGGACGCCGCAGGGACTTCGACCGGCACTTCATGCCTCTTCGCGCGGCAGCGGGAGAGAGGTGGAAGCGCGTGGATCTGGCATTCTACCGGGATAAAGTGCTTCCGCCGGTGAGCCTGTACAAGCTGGGCGAGGCCTACTTCGTCCTGGACGGCAACCATCGCGTCTCCGTCGCCCGCTACCACGGTTTGCCGGCCGTGGAGGCGGATGTGACGGAGTTCTGGCCCGCCCGCGTCGAAAGTCGGGATGCCGGAGGCGCGGCCGGGTCATCCGACGTCGGCTTGCTCCCGGCGACCTACGTTCCCGCTAGCGCGCGACGGCGAGATAGGTCTCGGTAGGGAAGACAATCCCCGCGTCGTCCGTGTAGATGCGCAGTGCCTCACCAAGGTCGCGAATCAGGGCCGCACGAACGTCCTCCTTCAACGCTCCGATCGGCCCGGCCAGCGGCGAGCTGGCTCCTTCCCACCGCACGAACTCCTCCACTGTCGGGTAGCGTACAGGTCCGATGCCGAGGAAGATCCTGACGTCCCGGAACCCCGCACCTGCGATGAGATCGCGCAGCTCCTCTCTACTTAGCGAGGGGAAGGGTGAGCGCATCATCGCTCCGGCCTCCGGCCCCAGGTGCTGCTCCAGGGCATCGGCCAGCAGATGGTAGCCCGGGTTGTGCTCGAGGGATCGCAAGACGCTTAGCGCCAGGCGCCCGTTCGGCGTCAGGACGCGACGCATCTCGCCAAGGGCTGCCGGCTGATCCAAAAAGAACTGCAGACCTTGCTGACAGAGGACGACATCGAACGCGCCATCCGGAAGAGGCATGCTGGTGGCGTCTCCCTGTCGCCACTCGATCACCGGGCGGATGTCTGACGAGGCCTTGCTTGCCATCCCGAGCATGCCCTCGTTCAGGTCGAGACCGACGACCTTTCCGCCTGAGCCCACCCGCAGCGCGGCGCGGCGCGCCACGATGCCGGTCCCGCAGGCAACGTCCAGCACCCGCTCCCCCGGTCCCGGCGTCGCGAGCTCGATCAGGTACTCCGCTCCCGGTGCGAATAGGAGAGGCACGAGGTAGCGCTCATAGGCTTCAGCGCTACCCTCATCGAGCTGCCATTGTTCGGTCTGTCGCTGGATCATTGTGTTGTTCCTTGCGTGCTCGGCTACCGCATCCGACATGATGATGTTGTCGCTCCTTCCCCGAGACCTGCACTCATTTGTACGGACCGCTTCGAGTAATAGCGTAGGGACCGACCGCGTTGGCTGCTTCGGCAGATATGCCTATCTTGTAGAGGCAGGTGTATGGCCAGTTCTGGCTATTTATGCTAGAGCAGGCCGTGGCGGAAGGCGTATGCCGCTGCGGCGGTGCGAGACGGAAGATCCAGCTTCCGTTTGATGCTTGTCACGTGGTGATGGACGGTGTGCTCGCTCACCACCAGCTGCCTGGCGATCTGCTCGTTGGTGAGCCCCTCGGCGAGCAGGCGCAGCACCTCCAGCTCGCGCGGGGTAACCTCGGGAAGCGGAGAGCGGCCGTCGTCGCGGGTGGACGCCTCGAGGATCCGCCGTGCCCGCTCGGCCTCTGCGCCCGCCCCGAGCTCGAGCAGGCACTCCAGGACTGCGGTTGCTTCGCGCTTGGCGTGGTCCATGCGACCCAGCGCTAGCAGGCTGGTGGCGAGCTCGAGCTTCGCCAGGGCCGCCTCGAATGGCGCACCGCTCCTCTGGAAGTGATCGACAGCATCCTCCAGCAGTGCCCGAGCACGGTCGTGGTTGCCCCGGGCGGCTTCCAGCGTGCCCTCGGCGAGATCGGCGGAGGCGCGCCACGCTAGAGTACCGACCAGCCGCTCGATCTGGCGCAATTCTGCGAGGGCCGAGGCCGCCTCGTCGAGTTCGCCGCGAGCGAGGCGGGCGCTGACAAGCAACTCGAGGGCGGGGGCGCGATCCAGCAGTTCGTCCGCAGGCAGTCGCCGCAGCAGCCGCTCGAGCAGCTCGACTGCCTGAAGCGCATCGCCTGCGTCCAGGGTGAGGCGGGCGCGGCAGAGTAGTCCTTTCGAGGAGGAGCCCGCCTGGTCGAGGAGGGCCTCCGCCTCCGCCCGCCGGCCCTGTCGCCGTCTCAACTCGGCGAGGCCCACCAGCGGGGCGCCTGCCATCGCCGGGCGCGAGCGTGAGAAGTCTTCTGCCGAGGCTCTCAAGAGAGTCTCGGCCTCCGTCCACCGACCGCGCCAGAGATGCACCGCTCCGTACTCGACCCGGCAGAACCCGAGCATGTAACGACTCCCGTAGCGCTCCGCAAACTCGGCGATCCGGTCGCACCATTGGAATGCGCGCTCGTAGTCGCGCGCCGAGGCGCACGCGGTAACCAGGAAGCAGCACGCCCAGGCGCTCGATATCGGGACCTCTGCCCGACCTTCGAGGGCCAGCGCCGTCGCCTCATCGAGACAGCGCATACCCTCCTCCAACCGCCCCCTCGCGACGAGTGTCGAGCCTTTGAGGGCGAGACCGAGCATCTCCAGGTCGGCAACCTCGAAGCACCGCCCGAGGTCCGCAGCGTAGGCGCCAAGCTCTTCGGCCCCGGCGGCGTCACCGCGTATGAGGGCGACGTAACCGTCTTGAAAAGCAAGCCAGCCGTGTTCCGGCTTTGGCTCCAGTGGGTCCAGCAGGCGGTGCGCACGCTGCAGCCAACCGCTCGCCACCGCCAAGGCACCGTGGAAGTCGAGGTGGTCGACGGCCAGCCAGGTCGCCATGCGTGCCGCACCGGCTGCATCCCCCCGCTTGCGGTAGAGGCGGAAAGCGCGCTCGCGAGCGTCGAAGACTGCTTCGGCGTCGTCGAGCCACCAGGCCGACCAGCTCGACCCCTCGAGGGCCTCAGGCGTCTCTTCCTCTTCCAGGGCCGCTTCGAAACGAGCCCTCGCCTCCTCCCATGCCCCTCGAGTCAGGGCTTCATGGCCGGCCTGGAGAGACGCCTGAGACCGGGGATGCGCAGGGGGACGCATATACACGATGCGGTCTTCGTTCTCCTGTCCTCGTGGAGAAGTTCTCTTTTTCGTGGAGATCTGCGGCACCTCCCTTGCCGACGCCGTTCTACCCCAACGTTACCTTTTCGTGCGAATAGAAGCAAACTACACAAGACCCAGACCCTCCGAGCTCGGGAGGTCTGGGTCCGTACTGCGCACTTCCGTGAACAGGGCGCGAGGCGGGCGTTATCTGGGTCGGCTCATCGTCAACGGGATCATCGGGGTGGTCCTTCTATTCCTCACTAACCTCTTTCTCGGTGACGATATACTCATCAACGTGCTTACCGTGCTCATCTGCGCCATCGTTGCGGTGGTCGCCTTGGCCAACCACGGGCATCTCACGCGACAGCCACCGCTCCGCAGGCGGGTGGCTTGAGAAAGGAGTAGCCCTTACTCTCGCGAGGAGAACGCACGCAAAGAGTTCGCATAGCCCCGGAGCAGTATCTCCGGATCGGGCCGGGCATGCCGACTTCCGAGAATCGTGGTTCTAGGGCTAATAAGACGAGTATGTTCGTATGTTTCAAAGGTTTGGCTTCAGGCAACAAGTGTGTCAGGCCTCTGTGGGAAAGGAGGAGAACGTGCCA
>DASTQK010000237.1:0-2250 GCA_035761765.1 Rubrobacteraceae bacterium | reverse complement strand
CGCAAGCTCCTTGGTGCCGCCGCCCGCGGGGATAAGGCCAACCCCCGCCTCGACCAGATCCTCTCCTCTCAGGCCTAGTTCCTCAGCGGCTTACCGGTCTTCAGCATGTGCGAGATCCGCTCGTGCGTCTGCTCGTTCTCGAGGAGATCCATGAACGCCTCTGTCTCCAGCTTTAGCAGGTATTCTTCGGTCACCCACTGGGGCAAGGACAGGTCTCCACCGGTCAGGATGCGGGCGGCGTGGCCGGCTATGACGCCGTCGTACTCGCTCGCGTAGCCGCCCCACTGCAGGGTCTTTACCTGGATCTCGAGCGCGGCGCGCGCGGTCTTGGAGGCAGCGTAGACGTTCTTGCCACGCTCTGGGGGCGTGTAGCCGTCGGCGAGGTCGAGAACCTCGCGTCTGGCTGCAAAGAGGAGGTGGTCGGCGTTCATCACGACCCGGTCGTCATCGTCGAGGAAGCCGAGCTCCTGCGCCTCCAGGGCGCTGGATGAGGTCCTGGCCATCGCTATGATCTCGAACGCCTTCTGCACGAACGGGAGTGGGGCCGCATCAGGGGTTATGCCGAGCGGTCCGGAGACGAGCCTGCGCGCAAGCTCCTTGGTGCCGCCGCCCGCGGGGATAAGGCCAACCCCCGCCTCGACCAGGCCCATGTAGGTCTCCCCAGCGGCGACGACGCGGTCGGCGTGCAGGCAGACCTCGAGTCCCCCTCCCAGAGTCTGGCCGCGCGGCGCGGCGACGACCGGCTTCGTGCCGAAGCGGAAGCCCATAAGGAGATCTTGCAGGGCGGCGACGCGCTCCCCGATCTCATCCAGCTTGCCTTCGCTCGCGGCGCGGGCTACCTCAGCGAGGTTCGCACCGACGCTGAAGTTGCGGCCCCCGTTGCCGATGACGAGGCCGGCCCAGTCTTCCTCTTCGAGGCGCCGGAGCGCCTCGTAGCCCATCTCGACGATGGCCGCGTCTATGGAGTTGCCTTTTGTGTGGAACTCCAGGCAGAGGACGCCGTCTCCGAGATCGAGCAAGCTCGCCGAGTCGTTGAATGAGACCTCCTTGCCCTCGTCGCGAAGACGGTCGAGCGATATCACCATCGGGTCCTCGCGGACCGGCTCGAATTCCAGGTGTACCGGACTGTAGGCGAGTTCCCGGCCTCTCTCCCGTCTGTAGAAACCTTCGTTGCCGGCTTCGAGCATATCCTTTACCCAGGGTGCGACCTCGATGTCCATGGCCTCCATCTTCTCGGCGGTCTCCGAGGCGCCGAGGAGATCCCATGTCCTGAACGGGCCGGTCTGGTGGCCGAAGCCCCACTCCATCGCGTGGTCCACGTCCTCCAGGGTGTCGGAGATCTCCGGTACCCTGCGGGCGGCGTACGCCAGGTACGGTAGGAGCGTGTCCCGGATAAAGCGGGCGTGCCGGTCCTCGTCGGCCTTCTCTATCAGAAAGCGCAGCCGGGCACCCAGGTCGCCCTGCTCTTGCGCTTCTCTGAGTATGGGGATCTCCGGGTTCTGCGCGGGCTCGTGCTCGAGGGTCTCCAAATTCAGGACGTCGAAGACGGTCTTGCCATCGCGTTTGTCGCGCTTGTAGAAGCCGGCGCCGGACTTGTTGCCGAGGAGGTTCTTCTCGAGCATCTCCTTCAAGCTGGGATGGGGTTTCATCTCTTCTAGCGACTCGTCCTCGGGGGCGGCTTCGATCAGGTTCTCTGCGACGCCGACGGCGATATCCAGGCCAACCTGGTCGTTCAGGCGAAAGGTGGCGGTCCTGGGGTGCCCGATCAGGGGCCCCGTTATAACGTCCACTTCCTCTATGCCGTAGCCGTTCTCCAGGGCATAGGTAACCGATTGCATCCCGGTGAAGCTCCCCAGCCGGTTCCCGATAAAGTTCGGGGTATCCTTGGCTATCACACCCCCCTTCCCGAGCACCCGCTCCCCGAAGTCCCGCACGAACTCGATGACCTCGGGGTCTGTGTCTTCGGTGGGGATGATCTCCAGGAGCTTCAGGTAGCGCGGCGGGTTGAAGAAGTGCGTGCCGAGGAAGCGACGCCTGAAGCTCTCCGAGCGACCCTCGGCTATCTCGTGTAGCGGTATGCCGGAGGTGTTGGAGGATATTATGGCTTTCTCCTGCACGATGCCCTCCACCCGCTGCATCAGCTCCCGTTTCGGTTCCAGTCTCTCCAGGATCGCTTCGAGGACCCAGTCGGCTTCGGCGACCCGTTCGAGGTCATCGTCGACGTTTCCGAGAGAGATCCTGTCCGCTGCC
>DASTQK010000236.1:0-3136 GCA_035761765.1 Rubrobacteraceae bacterium | reverse complement strand
GGGGCAGGAGCCTGCTTCTTCTCTTCGGCCAGGCGCCGGAGGAGTTGAGCGGCGAGCTCCTGGTTCAGGGGCGATTCGCCGCTCAAGGTCCTGCGGACGGCGCTGAGCAGCCTGTCCGCCGGGGTATCCTTGAGCACGTAGCCGGCGGCGCCCGCGTCAAGCGCCTCGAGGAGATAGTCGGGGTTCTCGTGCATCGTTACTATAAGGACGCCGGTTTCAGGGTGCTGGCGCTTGATCTCGCGGGTCGCCTCGAGCCCGTCCATCTCCGGCATGCGCACGTCCATCAGCACGAGATCCGGCCGCAGGCTGTGGCAGAGTTCCACAGCCTCGCGGCCGTTGGATGCCTCGCCTACCACCTCCAGGTCCGGCTCGCCGGCCAGCAAACCCTGGAATCCCTTCCGGAGGAGATGATGGTCATCGGCGAGTATGAGCCGCGCTTGCCTGCCCTGCGTGTTCGAGGTCTCTCTATCATGCATGATCGCCATCCTCCTCGGTCGCTGGTAGCTGGACCTCCGCCAGCACCGACGTGCCGGTTCCCGGCTCGCTGTGGATCTCGAACCTCCCGCCGAGCAAGGAGATGCGCTCTCGCATGCCGGAGAGGCCGACCCTCTCGCCCGGACCGCCTCCGTTCATCACCTCGCCGGGCCGGAAACCCCTGCCCTCGTCCCGGATGAGCAGGCGAACGGTTCTCCCCAGACGTTGGAGCGTTACGTCTGCGCGGGCGTCCCGGGCATGTTTGCGCACGTTCGTCAGGGCCTCCTGCGCGACGCGGAAGAGCGTCGTCTCCACCTCGGTCGGCAGGCGCTCGTCCCCCAGCGCTTCTTCGTAACCGACCTCCCAACCCTCCGCCCGCAGATTCTCGACCTGCAGGCGGACGCCGGCTGCCAGCCCGAAGTCGTCGAGCACCGTGGGCCGCAGATCGGAGATAACCTGGCGCGCCTCACCCACCGTCCGCCGCAAGAGTTCGAGCGCCTCCTCGAGCTGTTCTCGCGCGAGGGCGGACTCAGGAGGATAACCCCGCGCGAAGATCTGCAGGTGCTGGTAGGCCGCCGCTGCCGTCTGGGCCAGGCCATCGTGGACGTCGTAGGCGATGCGGCGCCGCTCTTCTTCCTGGGCGGTTAACAGCCTCCCCACGAGGTTCTGCAGCTGGCGCTCGCGCTCGACGAGTTCCTCGTAGAGCCGGGCGTTCTCCAGCGCGCTGGCGGCCTGGGTAGCCAGACTGGCGAAGGTCTCCATCGCCCCGCTCTCCGCCAGGTGCTCCGGACCATAGACCTCCAGTACGCCGATGACCCGGTCCCGCACTCGCAAAGGCAGCAACATACCCGCGAGGCGCTCTCCTTCCAGATCCGGGTGCTCCACCTCGAACGCCCGTTCCTCCTCGGCCTCGGAGGCTCTCCGGCGTGCGACCCGAGCCTCGGGTTTGTCGTAGACGGCGTCGAGGAGGTCCCCGGGTCCGAAGGTGCGCCACGCGCTCAGGCGCCCTCGATCATCGCGCAGGTTGATGACCGCCGCCGTCGTACCCGAGACCCGGCCAATGATCTCGAGCAGCCTGGATCCAATCTCCTCGAGCTCGAGGCTGGAGCTCAGGACCTGGCCGGTCTCATAGAGGGCGAGTAGCGCGTCCAGGCTTCGCCTCAGCGCCTCCTCGGTCCTCTTGCGTCCTGTGACATCGTGGGCGACGACGCACATGACCTCCCTGCCGCCATAGGAGATCGCGCTGGCGTTGACCTCCACGGCGATGAGGGATCCGTCCTTACGCCGATACCGCCTCTCGCTCGTAAAGCCGTATCCTTCGAGGATTCGCAAGGTATTGCGGTCTACGTCCTCACGGTCGTGGGCGACTATGTCGTAGAGCGTGAGCTGCTCGAGCTCATCGGGGGCGTAGCCGAGCGAGACTGAGAGGGCGGCGTTGGCCTCCAGCACACGCTTGGTCTCGGCGTCCACCAGGAAGATGTTCTCGGCGGCCTGCTCGATCACGCTGCGGTAGAGTGCCTCGCTCTCACGCAGCCTTTCCTCGGCTTCCCTGCGCTCGGTAACGTCGCGCTGGTTTACCACCACGCCTCTCACGCTCGGGTCATCCAGCAGGTTGTTGGCGATGAATTCGGAGTAGCGCCGGGTGCCATCTTTGTGCGGCACCTTGAACTCGAAGGGCGGGTGTACGCCAGGCTGCGACCAGAGTCTGGCGAACCTCGTCTGCGCCTCTTCGAAGTCTTCCGGATACACGTAGAAATAGACGCTCTTGCCCACCAGCTCTTCGGGGTGATAGCCCATCAACCTCTCGACCGCCGGGCTGACGTAGCGTATGGTGCCGTCGAAGTCGATCACGGTGATGACATCGGAAGAGTTCTGTAAAAGGGTGCGGAATCGCTGCTCGTTTTCTCTGAGCTCCTCCTCGGCCCGCTTGCGTTCGGTGATGTCGCGTATGACCTTGGAAAAGCCCCTTAAAGTGCCCTCCTCGTCTCTCAGGGCCGTGATCAGTACGCTCGCCCAGAACCTCGTGCCGTCCTTTCTAACCCGCAAGCCCTCTTCCTGATAGCGACCCTCAGAGCTCGCCACGCGCAGCTCCTCCTCCGGGTGACCCCTCTTGAGGTCCTCTTCCGTGTAGAACACAGAGAAGTGCTCGCCTATTATCTCCTCTTCGCTAAAGCCGTTGGTGCGCCTGGCGCCGGCGTTCCAGGTAGCCACGCGTCCTTCGGGGTCGAGCATGAAGATGGCGTAGTCCTTTACCCCTTCGACGAGCAAGCGGAAACGCTCTTCGCTCAGGCGCAGGCTCTCCTGATGGCTCCGGGCTTCGTGCGCGCTCGCTTCGGCCCGGCCCCTGGCGGCGCGCAGCGCCTGGGCCAGCGAACTGATGAGCAAGCCTTGCAGCGCGAAGAGGAATATCGGCAAGCCAAGCCCGCTGATGGCGCCGGGCGGTGGCAAGAAGTAATAGTCGGCGGCCAGGGCACCGAGGGCCGTGGCCAGCAATCCCGGACCCAGGCCGCCGAACCAGGCGGCGACCATCACTGCCCCCGCCAACAGCAGGAATGGGGACTGATCCGTGATCAGAGGGTCGAGCAGCAGCTTGAGTAGCAGGACCAACGCTACGGCCAGCGTGGCGACCCCATATCGTAGGAGCGTGGAGCGTCTCACGGGT
>DASTQK010000235.1:0-4028 GCA_035761765.1 Rubrobacteraceae bacterium | reverse complement strand
TTACCGACGAGGGGCGGTCGCTCGAGGAGCCGCTCACCCGCATTTGGGAGAGGGTTGACGAGAGAACCTTCGCGGGTATGAGCCGCGAGGAGCGCCGGAGCTTCCACCGGCTCCTCGTGAAGGTGCGGGCCAATATAGACCAGGATTTCGGCGCACAGTAGAGACACGTTTTTAGACGAGAGATTTGCAGGAGGGGAATGATTTCCTATGACGGACGTTTAAGTGTTGTGGGCGGGGAGAGCTCGGGCGGCCTCGGCGTCGCCAGTGGTTTCCAGGGTCCTGCCGGTGAAGCCCCCGGGGTCGCGGTTTGAGCGCCAACGCCTCGGACGGAGGCTACAGGATCTCTACCCGCCTCCTACTGGCTGTGCTCACCTCCGCCGTCTTTATCTCGGTGTTGAACAGCTCGATGGTCAACGTCGCGATACCCCTTATAAGGGAGGACTTCGGAACGTCTGAGGCGCAGGTAAGCTGGGTCATAACCGGTTACCTGCTCCTCTACGCCGTCGGCATCCCGCTCTACGGGCGTGCCTCGGATATCTTCAGCCTGCGGCGGGCCTTCGTTCTGGGGCTGGCGGTGTTCGCCGCCGGGAGCTTGATATGCATCCTCGCGCCAAGCCTGCCCGTGCTCGTGCTCGGGCGCGTCGTTCAGGCGATGGGCGGCGCGGCCATACCGGCGCTCGCGACGGCGTCGGTAGCCAAGGTGCTGCCGCCGGGCGAGCGCGGGACCGCGCTCGGTCTCATCGTGTCGAGCGTCGGCGTGGGGGCGGCGATCGGGCCCGTCGTGGGCGGCGCGCTGGAACAAGTTGCCGGGTGGCACTCGCTCTTCTATGCCGTGCTGTTCTTGATGCTGATCCTGATCCCCGGCGCCGCGTACGTGCTACCGCACACCGAGAGCGCAGGCGAGCACGGCTTCGACGTTCCCGGCGGGCTCCTGCTCGGTTTGGCAGCAGGGCTGTTCCTCTTCGGCATAACCCAGGGGCAGGTGGCGGGGTTCGGCTCTCTCTCTTCGTGGGGAAGCTTTCTGGGGTCGGCACTCGCGGCTGCGGGGTTCGCGTGGAGGATCACCAGCTCCGAGCACCCGTTCGTCTCCCCCGCGCTCTTCAGGAACCGGGGCTACGTGGCGGCCGTGATCGTGGGCTTCCTCTCCATGCTCGTGAACGTCTCATGCCTGGTGTCCATCCCGCTGCTCGTCTCGCAGGTGAACGGACTGTCGCCGGGGGGCACGGGGCTGGTGCTCGCACCGGGAGCCGTGGCGCTCGCCATCATCTCTCCCCTCGCCGGACGTCTCTCCGATCGGATCGGCGCCAGGACGCCCGTGTACGCGGGCCTCCTGGTGATGCTGCTATCCGTCCTCTTGCTCTCCGCGTTCGCCGCGGGGGCTTCGCCCGTGGTCGTGGCGCTCGGGATGCTGGGTGTGGGCATCGGCTTCGCGTTCACCAACTCCCCGAACGTAAACGCGGCCGCTGCGGCGCTGCCGGAGGAGAGCACGGGTGTAGGGCTCGGCATCTTCAACGGCCTGTTCTTCCTCGGCGGCGGGACCGGCCCTGCAGTCGTCGGGGCGTTTCTAGCCGCGCGCCGGGAGGCGGGCGCGGGAGCAATAAACCCCCTCTACGGCCTCGACGCGGCGCCTTTTTCGGATGCGTTTCTGCTCCTGAGCGTCGCCCTGCTGCTCGCCCTGGGCGCCTCGCTCGGCTTGCAAAGCGGCAAGAAGGCGAAGGCTCCGGATCGCTAGGAAAGGAGGAACTGTGGACAGCAACGCATCAGCTCTGGAGCGCGAAGTTCTCCGGTGGCCCGGCGTGAGCAAGGAGCCCGGAAGGTTCGGCGCCATTTCGTTCCGGTACGGGAAGCGAGAGATCGGTCACCTCCACCACGACCGGATAGCCGACCTCCCCGTAACGAGGGAGATGCGAGAACGCATCCTCTCGCAGGGCCGCGCTCGCCCGCACCGGGCAGGGGTAAAGGGATACGTCAGCCATCCGTTGGAGAACGAAGAAGACGTCGCGGCGGTTCTCGATCTCCTCAGCCAGAACTACGACCGGGCAAAGGCCGCGCGCCGCGCTTCGCAGACCACAAAGGAGCAGAGGTGACGGATTACGGCAGAGAGCTGGAGTTCGGGGCTAGCGTCGCGCCGCTGGCTGAACCGCCGGGATTCGTCGAGCGTGTAGTGGTGGCCGCGGACAGGGCAGGTCTCGACCTCGTCGGGATACAGGACCATCCCTACCAGCGGCGGTTCCTGGATACGTGGACCCTCATCTGCACGCTCGTTCCCGTAACCGAGCGAATCCGCTTCTTCCCCGACGTCGCGAGCCTGCCCTTGCGTCCCCCTGCCATGCTCGCGAAAGCCGCAGCGAGCCTCGACGTGCTCTCCGGCGGCCGCGTGGAGGTGGCCCTCGGGGCGGGTGCCTTCTGGGAGGCCATAGAGGCCATGGGCGGTCCGAGGAGGACCCCGGGAGAGGCCGTCCGCTCCATCGAGGAGGCCATCCACGTGATACGGCTCGTGTGGAGCGAGGAGCGCTCCGTGCGATTCGAAGGCGATATCTACAGCCTCAGAGGCATGAGACCCGGGCCCCATCCGGTCCACGATATTGGCATCTGGGTCGGAGCCTACGGACCGAGGATGCTCGATTTGATCGGAGCACTCGCAGACGGCTGGGTGCCCTCCCTCGGCTATTCGCCGCCCGAGCTGCTGCCGGAGAGGCAGCGGCGCATAGACGAAGGAGCCGCGAAGGCGGGACGGGAGCCGCGAGAGATCCGGCGCGCCTACAACATCTCAGGCATGATCGGCGAGGCGGCCGAGGGACCATTGAACGGGCCGGCTTCCAGGTGGGCCGAAGAACTCTCGCGCTTCGCGCTGGAGCTCGGGATGGATACGTTCATCTACTGGCCCGCCGACGACCACGTCCGTCAGGTCGAGCTCTTCGCGAGCGAGGTCGTGCCAAGCGTGCGTGATTCGGTAGCCGCAGAGCGCGGTAGATAACCGCAGGAGACCGACAATCTACGCGCCGAAGAACCCGTCTCATGCCTGCACTACCAGTTCCGGCGAATAATCCATCGCGAAGTACCCGGCCCCTGGGATCAGCACGACAAACCGCTGCCCAGGATCCGCATTGAAAGGGTTCCGGCGTCTCTGATAGGCTGCTGAGGCAAGTAGCTTTTCGATCTTGGAGGAGACCCCAATGCCGAAAGGGATTCTCGAACGGCTGTCGGAGGGCGTGGTTCTCGGAGACGGCGGATACCTGCTCGAGCTCGAGCGGCGCGGCTACGTCCAGGCCGGACCTTTCGTTCCCGAGGTGAGCCTGACGCGTCCCGAGGCGCTCTCCGAGCTGCACCGGGAGTTCGTGCGCGCCGGCGTCGACGTGATCCAGACGCTCACCTTCTACGCGAGCGAGGACAAGCTGGCCACCGTCGGCCTGGAGCGCCGGGTGGACGACATGAACCGCGCCGCCACGAGGGTAGCGCGCGAGGTCGCCAACGAGGCCGAGAGGGATATTCTCGTGGCCGGCAACCTGTGCGTCACCTGGGCCTACGACCCAGACGACCCCGGCTCCCACCGCCGCGTTCGGGAGATGTTCGACAGACAGCTGTCCGTCATGACCGAGGAGGGCATAGATTTCGTTATCGCCGAGACCTTCAGCTGGCTCGGGGAAGCCAGGATAGCCGCCGAGGCCATCAAGGCCACGGGCTTGCCGGCCATGGTGACGATGGGCCCGGACAACGACCCGAACTCCTTCGAGGGCCACTCCCCGGGAGAGTGCGCCCGCCGCCTCGCCGAGGCGGGGGTTGAGATCGTGGGCGTTAACTGTCTGCGCTCCCCGGAGCACATGCTTCCGATCATGGAGGAGGTGCGCGACGCCGCGCCGGACTCGATCTACCTGGCGAGCCAGCCCGTTGCGTTTCATGGTCCGGCCGATCAGCCGAACTTCGTCTCCTTGCCGGAGTTCCCATACGAGCTAGAGAAGATCTCGCTCCCGAGGGGCGCGTTCGCGGATTTCGCGACCACGGCGCGCGAGATGGGCTACGGCTACATA
>DASTQK010000234.1:0-2405 GCA_035761765.1 Rubrobacteraceae bacterium | reverse complement strand
TGGACCGCGGCGGGCTGCGATGAGTACCTGAGACGCCTGCGGCGCTACTTCCACGTCGAGACGATCGAGATCCCGGAAGAAGACATGAACCGCCATTCCCGGGAAGAGGTGCTGGCCGCCGAGGGAGAACGATTGCTCAAGCGCCTGCCCGCCGGAGCACACGTGATCGCCCTCGACCGGCAGCGGGGAAAGCCTATCTCCTCCAAAGAGTTCGCCCGGAAGCTCTCTTCTCTTGGCGTCTCCGGTCGCAGCCACGTAGCCTTCGTCCTCGGCGGCCCGCTCGGCCTCTCCCCGGAGGTGCTCCAGAGGGCTGACGAACGCCTCTCCCTCGGAGAGATCACGCTTCCTCACGCGGTGGCCCGGATCGTCCTCCTGGAACAGCTCTACAGAGCCGTCAAGATAGAGCGCGGGGAGAAGTATCACTGGTAGCTACGCGGCTATCAGTCGTCAGCGGAGATGGTCGAGACATAGATCCGAGAAGATGGTAGCTCCCTTGTCGAGTTGTTGCATCGTGCGAGAGCTGCTTTCATCAAGAGGCGTCACACCAAGCCGAAAAGCTGAATCATGATTGCTACAATTCCATATATGCGCGTGCAGATTGACAGGTTCGAGGACGGGGGATGGGCTGTCCTGCTGCTGTATCCCGATGGCGCGCGCAGCTTCGACGCGCCGCGCGAGCTCTTGCCTGAGGGGGCATCGGCGGGGGATGTCTTCGAGGTCCGTTTCGAGCATGACCGGGTGGAGACGGAGCGGCTGGCGGACGAAAACCGGCGGCTGCTCGGCGAGCTTGGCCGGGAGGAGGGATGAGCTTCGAGGAGCGGCTGGCCGGTGCGGTACGCGAGGCGGTGCGCGGTGCCTACGGCATCGAGCTTGACGGCGTCCACGTCGAGCGACCCAACGACCCGGGTCACGGGGACTTCGCGACCAACGTAGCCCTTGCCTACGCCCGCACCTTCAAGCGGAACCCGCGGGAGGTAGCGGAGAGGGTCGTCGAGGCGCTCGACGCGCCCTTCGTGCGCAAGGCCGAGGTCGCGGGGCCGGGCTTCGTCAACTTCTGGCTCTCACCCGAGGCTGTGTGGGAGGAGATCCGGGTTGTGCTGCGCGAGGGACGGCGGTACGGGAGAGTAGAGCCTTCCGGCGATCCCATACAGCTCGAGTTCGTCAGCGCCAACCCTACGGGACCCATGACGGTGGCGCACGGACGGCACGCGGCGTACGGGGACTCGCTCGCCAGGATCCTGCAGGCGGCGGGAAGGGTCGTCGCGCGCGAGTACTACTTCAACGACGGGGGCAATCAGATCCGTCTCCTCGCAGAGTCCGTCGCCGTCCGCTACGGGGAGCTTTACGAGCGGGAGTGGTCCGTCGCCGATCCCGGGGCGCTCTACCGCGGTGAGTACGTCGGCGAGATAGCGAGGGCCATCTCTGAGGTACATGGCCGCCGGTACCTCGACATGGCGCCTGAGAAGGCGCTGCCGGAGATCGGCGCATTCGCCACGAGCTGGTGCATGGAGGACATCAAGCGAACGCTCGGACGCGCGCGCGTCCACTTCGACAGCTACTTCAACGAGAAGAGCCTCTACGAGTCGGGGGCCGTGGAGGAGGTGCTGGAGGAGCTCAGGGAACTCGGGCACGCCTACGAGAGCGAGGGCGCTCTGTGGCTCGCGTCCTCCAGATTCGGGGACGACAAGGACAGGGTGCTCGTCAAAGGAGACGGCACATACACCTACATGGCGCCCGACCTCGCCTACCACCGCGACAAGTGGGAGCGCGGTTTCAGGGCCGCGGTGGACGTGCTCGGCGCTGACCATGCAGGTTACCCGCCGCGCATCAGGGCGGGGCTCGTGGCCCTGGGACTACCCAGGGGGTTCCTTGACGTGGAGTTGATCCGGCTCGTCAAGCTCATGCGCGCCGGCGAGCAGGTCAAGGTGAGCAAACGCGCGGGCACCTTCGTCACATTCGACGAGCTGCTCGACGAGGTCGGAGCGGACGTGGCACGCTACTTCTATGTGCGGTCCTCGCACAAGACCGAGATGAATTTCGACCTCGACCTCGCCATCCGCCAGTCCGACGAGAACCCCGTCTTCTACGTGCAGTACGCTCACGCCCGCATCTCGAGCATCTTCGAGCGGGCCGGGACGAGCCCGGAGGAGGTGGGGGAGGTCCCGGCCGGAGAGATCGCGCCCGAGGAGCGGCTCCTCGCCCTCGAGCTTGTGGACTTTCCGCGTGTCGTTCAGAACGCTGCCAACCGTCGCGAGGTGCATCCTGTCCCAACCTATCTCGAGACGCTAGCCACCCGCTTCCACCAGTTCTACACCGTGCACAGGGTCCTGGTAGATGATGATGAGCTGCGGGCCCGGAGGCTCGCGCTGTGCGCAGCGACCAGAACGGTGCTCGCCGTGGGCCTG
>DASTQK010000233.1:0-5314 GCA_035761765.1 Rubrobacteraceae bacterium | reverse complement strand
GGAGGTGTTGCGATGGGGTCGTTGAATTCGCGAGCTCTCAGGGGTGTTCTGTTGATGGTCGCGGGGGGTTTGCTCCTGCTCCAGGCGCTCTCGAGGAAAGGAGAAGCGGAATGAAGACGCTGATCGTCTACGAGACGGAGTACGGCAACACGGAGAAGCTGGCCCGGGCTATGGCGGAGGCTCTCTCCGAGCATGGGGAGGCGCGGGCGACGTCAGTCGCGGGCATCAGCAATCTGGATCAACACGATGCAGACCTGTTGATCGTCGGTTCTCCCACGCAGCGTCACGGGCTCCCCGCCGGCACCAGGGCCATGCTCGACGGCGTACCCGAGGGGAGACTGAAGAACATGGCTGCTCTCGCCTTCGATACACGCTACCCGGGGTCCCGCTGGATCACGGGCTCGGCGGCCAGGAAGATCCACAGGATGCTGCGAGATCTCGGCTGCCGGCTTCTGGCGCCACCGGAGAGCTTCTTTGTGGCGGGAGAACAGGGACCCCTGGAGCCTGGCGAGGTGGACCGTGCCCGGGCGTGGGCCTTGAGGTCGCTCGGACGCAAAGGGAGACTCTCCGCTAGAACGCCCGGCTGACACGCGTCCCGGTCTCCCGCTCGTTGCGAAGGAGGCAGGAGCGTTACTTACGTGACAACGGAAGCGTCGGTGCCAAGGTCCGAGACTGCGTGGCGGGGTGCCCGGTAGCCTGCATCTACGACGGAGGCGACCAGTACCTGATCAACCCCGAGGAGATGAAGTCCCACATCACCAAGGCCGCCAGGTTCGACTTCTCAGAGGTCGAGCCGGGCTAGAGCCGGCATCGCCGCCCGGCGTGTCGTGGATAGCAGCGAGAGCGGGGAGGTGTTTTGTGAAGGCGAAGAAAGCGAGCAAGTCCGCGTGGAGGTGGGCCGGGCGCATCTTCGCGCTGGCGGTGCTACCTCTCGTGGCGCTGATGACGGCACTCACCCTATTCTCTCTGGTCCTGCGCTACGGAGGGCCGCGGGTCAGGGACGAGATCCGCGTCCTCAACAAGCACGTCCTGAACCCCGCCATGATGAACCTCGCCGGACGGAGGCACTGGTACGCAGCCGTGATCCGGCACACAGGACGCAGCTCCGGCAGGGAGTACGCGACACCGGTGGTGGCGGTGCCGGTTGCCGAAGACGCTTTCATCATCCCGCTGCCCTACGGCGAGGGCGTGGACTGGCTGAAGAACGTGCTCGCGGCAGGGCGGGCGTGGGTCGAGGCGAAGGGCGAGACCTACGACGTATTCGAACCGGAGGTATTAGACGCCGGGGCTGCCCTCCCGCTGCTCGACGAGCGACACCGCAGGACGTGGCGCCGGTTCGGCATCGAGCGTTTCTTGAAGCTGAAGCGGACTTGCCGCGACCTTGCGGCCCCGCGCTGGGAGGAGCTGCGGAAGTTTCGGGCCACGCACCCGCTCAAGCGCATCACCGTCGACGGGGTGGGCTGGGACTACATCGCCGGCGGTGAGGGTGGGGAGGCGCTCCTGCTCTTGCCGGGGGGGGCGATGGTCGGTGAGTCCCTCTTCACGCGCATCCCGGCCTTCGAGGATCGCTACCGGGTCATCGCGCCGAGCTACGCCTCCGTGCCCACCGCGGCGCAGCTCCTCGACGGGCTGGCGGGGGTTCTCGACGCCGAGGGCGTGCACGACGCGCACGTGCTCGGGCCGTCCTACGGCGGGATCGTGGCGCAGTGCTTCGTACGTCGCCACCCCGAGCGGGTCAAGACCCTCATCCTTGCGAACACGCTGGTACCGCCGCGAAGCTTGTTGTGGCTGTCGAGGCTCTTTCTGGCGCTCCTGCCTCTCGTGCCGCTCGGATGGTTGCGGGCGCTCAGGGAGCGGGGGCTCTCGCGGGCCTTCTACGGTGTTCCGAGCGTGCCGAGCGAGGATCAGGCGTTCTGGCGCGACTACCAGCACGGGCTCGTATGGTGCCTGTCGAAGGCGGAACTGCGCGATATGTACCGGCTCGGGATTGATCTCGTGGAGAGCCTCCGATCCGGACCGGGTGACCTCGCATCCTGGCCAGGTCGGGTCTTTATCCTGGAGTCGGACGAGGACCCCGTGACGCCGGAGCAACGAGCCGAGCTCAGGCGATGCTATCCTCGGGCCGGGGTGCACACGTTCCACGGCGCCGGACACACGCCCTGGATGAGCCATAGGGAGGAATACCTTATCGCTATCAAGGAGTTCCTCGACCAACAGTAAGGGGTATGGGACGTGACCTACACGGTCTACTTCGATGAAGTACGCAAAGAGGATGTTGCCCGCGCGGGCGGCAAGGGCGCCAACCTGGGAGAGTTGAGCCGCGCGGGGCTGCCCGTGCCGCCCGGCTTCGTAATAACCACCGCAGCCTACGACGCATTCGTCGAGACTGGCGGTCTGAGAGAGGAGATCATCGGCCTCGCCTCGCGGGCGAAAGATCCGGCGGCGTTCGAGACGACCGCGGAGAGGATCCACACGCTTTTCGCCCGAACCGGGATCCCGGATGATGTAGCCTCGGGGATTCAGGCCGCCTACGCAACGCTGGGCGGAGATGGCGAGATACCCGTCGCCGTCCGTTCCTCGGCCACCGCCGAGGACCTTCCGGGAGCGAGCTTCGCCGGCCAGCAGGAGACCTACCTGAACGTCCGCGGCGCTGCGGCGCTCCTCGAGGCGGTCAAAGACTGCTGGACCTCGCTCTGGACGGCGCGGGCGATGTCCTACCGGGAGAACCAGGGCATAGACCCCGCCTCCGTCAGCCTGGCGGTGGTGGTGCAGCGGATGGTCGAGGCCGAAGCGGCCGGGATCCTGTTCACCGCCGATCCCGTGAGCGGCCGGCGCGACCGGACGGTCATAAGCGCGGCGTGGGGGCTTGGCGAAGCGGTAGTCGGCGGGCGGGTTACGCCGGACACGCTTGTGGTGGACAAGACCAGCGAGCGTATCATCTCCCGCGAGACAACCGACAAGGAGGTCATGACCGTCTACGTGGAGGGCGGGACCGAAGAGAAGCCCGTGCCCGAAGCGCGGCGCATGCGTCCGGTGCTCGACGACAAAGGGGCAGTGGAGCTCGCGCGCTACGGAGCGCGGATCGAGAAGCTATACGGAGCGCCGCAGGACATCGAGTGGGCGCTGGCCAGCGGAGAGTTCTTTATCCTGCAGGCCCGCCCCATCACAGCCCTGCCCGAGGTGCGGCCCCCCACCGACTGGACCGTGCCCGACCCGAAAGGTTTCTACTCGCGCGGCAGCATCGTGGAGCTCCTGCCTGACCCGCTCACCCCGCTGTTCGCCTCCCTCGCGCCGGAGCCGGTGGGGCAGACGATCAAGCGGATAGGGTACGAGTTGCTCGACGCGGACATCTTCACAGAGATGGAGATATCACTCGCCACGATAAACGGATACGCCTACTACTACATGCGGCTCACGCCCCGGGCGACGTGGCAGATTCTGCGCATGGTCCCCGGGGCGCTGAGGCAGATGATAGTCCGCCAGGCCGGCGAGAGGCTCTGGCGCGAGAGGTTCCGCCCGCGCTACGCCAGGGCCGTCCAGGAATGGGAAGCAAAGCCGCCGGGAGACCTGTCGGCGACCGAGCTTTTGACGGGGGTGAAGGAGCTTCTCTACAGGGGGGCGCAGTACTACACCTCGGTGCAGATGATCATGCCGTCCGCCTACACCAGCGAGGCGCTGTTCGCCGCCTTCTACGACCGGCTGATCAGAGACGAGGGAGATCCCCCATCCCAGACGTTCTTGCTGGGCTTCGATAGTGTGCCCATCCGGGCCGAGAAGGAGCTCTACGACCTGGCTACCTGGTGTCGCGCCCGTCCCGCGCTAGCCGCCGCGCTCATGGACACGCCGTCGGTGGAGGTACTGGAGACGGAGCGTCCGCCCGCTGACGTAGACGAGGCCCTTTGGCGCGAGTGGCGCTCACGCTTTTGGGAGCACCTGGACCGCTACGGGCGCATGGTCTACGACCTGGACTTTGCCAAGCCGGTCCCCGCCGACGACCCTGCGCCGACCTTGGACACGCTCAAGTACTACCTGCGGGGGGAGGGGAAGGACCCCAGCGAGCGCCAGCGAGCCGCCGCCGCTCGCCGCGAGGAGGTGACGACGGCCACGATGGCGCGCCTGGACGCCCCGCGCCGGAGGGCCTTCCGCAGTCTCCTGCGCTGGACGCAGAGGTACGTTCCGCTGCGGGAGGACGCCCTGGCCGATGTGGGGCTGGCCTGGCCCCTGATGCGGCGGATGCTCTTCGAGCTCGGTCGCCGCCTTGCCGCCGCCGGCGCCATCGAGAGACCCGATGACGTGTTCTGGTTGGAGGGGGACGAGTTGAGGGCTGCGGCCGAAGCGCTGGACGCGGGCCGGACGGAGCTCGAGAGCCTCTCGGGGGCCGTCGGCGAACGGAAGTCCGAGTGGCGGGCGCAGAGGCTCGCCACGCCCCCGCCGCTGCTCCCGAAAGGGGTGAGGTTCCTGGGGGTGGATTGGCAGCGCTGGATGCCGGCGCGGTCCGAGGAGCCAGCCGGCGGCGTTATCGAGGGTGTCGGCGCCAGCTCGGGACGCATCACGGCGCGGGCTCGCGTGCTGCGCGGCCCGGAGGACTTCGGCGAGATGAGACCAGGGGAGGTGCTCGTCGCCGGGATCACCACCCCGGCCTGGACGCCGCTATTTGCTTTGGCTTCTGCGGTCGTCACCGACGTCGGCGGCCCTTTGAGCCACGGTTCCATCGTCGCCCGCGAATACGGCATCCCCGCCGTTCTGGGTACCGGCGTCGCTACCCGTCGCATCCGATCCGGGCATACCGTTCGGGTCGACGGCGACGCCGGCACGGTAACGCTCCTGGACGGAGCGAGCGAGGCCTCCGCCGTGCAGCCGTCGCCGGAATCCGGCTCAAGAGAACGCAATCTTCCGAGCACGAAGACGGTCGTGCTCCTTGCTCTAGCCGGGATCGCCCTCGCTTTGTGGTGGAGAAGGCGGGGGAGGAGCTAGACGTCCTGGAAAGGATGGTATTCGCCCGACTCTCCCGCGTGGTTTTCGTACCGATACGCCCTACATCATCTCTCGAAATGACTGATCCTGGTAGGAAGTCCAGAGGTGCAGCCTCCAGAACAAAAAGCTGAAATGCGGGTTTGCAGAAGGATCTCAACATCACCGTTCCGGTTTATAGGACGCGCTCACGGTGTCAAGATGGCGACCGAACTCGCCGCTGCTCATCACGGTCTCGCAGCGTTCGAACCGGCCTGTGGCGTAGGTCCAGAAGTCTGCTGCCGGGTTGCCGTTCGCATGCTGAACGATGCTCCAGAGACCCCAGAGATAATCGCTCATCGCC
>DASTQK010000232.1:0-6089 GCA_035761765.1 Rubrobacteraceae bacterium | reverse complement strand
CCAACCGCATTCAACTGGCGCTGTTCCGCGAGGCGCTGGCCTGCGTCGAAGAGGGCCTGGCCTCGCCCGCCGAGGTCGACGAAGTGGTGCGCAGCTGCTTCGGCTTTCGGCTGCCGTTCTTCGGGCCGTTCCAGATCGCCGACATGGCCGGACTCGACGTCTACGCCAGCGTGCTCCGGACGCTGGAGGACGGCCTCGGCGAGAGGTTCGAGACGCCCGGGGTGTTGCGTGATCTCGTGGAGGAGGGGCGCACGGGCACTAAGAGCGGCGCGGGGTTCCTGTCGTACTCCGACGAGGAGCGCGAGCGACTCCTGCTCGAGCGCGACCGCCGCTACGCCGCGCTGAGCGAGCTGCTCGAGCGGCTGCCGCCCGTCGAGGCGGGACGTGACCATGGAGAAGAGACATGATCGGGGCCAGCGTCCTAGTCGTCGGCGCGGGCGCCATCGGCGGCGTTACGGCGGCGAAGATGGAGGGGGAGGTGGAGCGCGTCGCCGTCCTCGATGCGAACGAGGAGCACGTCGAGAGGATGCGCGGGGGAGGCCTCCTCATAGACGTTCTCGGCGAGGAGCGCCGGGTGGAGCTCGAGGCTTACGCCGACCCCGCGCGGCTCGACGGTCCCTTCGACTTCGCCCTCATAACGCTCAAGGCGCCGCACCTGGAGAGCGCCCTCGGACCGCTGCGCGACCTCGGGGTCGTGGACACCTTCGTCTCATTGGGCAACGGGCTCGTGCAGGAGCGCGTTGCCGGCATCGTGGGGGAGGAGCGTCTGATCTGGGGCACCGTCGAGTGGGGCGCGACGAACCTCGGGCCCGGGCACCTCGCCCAGACCACCCACGGCCCCTTCATCATCGGGGAGCCGGACGGGAGCGCGAAGGACCGCACCCGGCTTCTCGCCGAGGCTCTGGGGGTGGTGGAAGAGGCGCACGTCACGGCCAACATCCGCGGCCAGGTCTGGTCCAAGCTGCTCGTCAACAGCGCCTTCTCCGGCCTCGGGGCGATCTCCGGTCTGCTCTACCGCGAGGTAGTAGGTGACCCCGACGGTCGCGAAGCAGCCCTCGCCGTTTGGCGTGAGGGCTACGACGTCGGGATGGCGCAGGAGCTGGAGCTCGAGGACGTGCTCGGCGTCCCTGCCGAATCCCTCGTCGTCCGATCTCCCGACGATAGGAAGCGCGCCGACGAGGCCCTGGAGATAGCGATGCGGCAGGCCGGGGCAACCAAGGCCTCGATGCTCCAGGACCTGGAGCGGGGGGTCAGGACCGAGGTGGACGTTATAAACGGCGGCGTTGTAGAGAAGGGCCGCGAGCACGGCGTACAGACGCCCCTGAACGTCCGCGTCGTCGAGCTTATGCACGGGATGGAGCGAGGCGAGCGGCGCCCGGGCCGGGACGTCTTCGGGGAGCTGCGCCAGCTCGGGTGAGAGATACACCAGCTCTTCGGAAGCTCGTAACCTCCCGCCTCAGAAAGCGACGGCGGCGCGTCCCTTGAGGCCGAACATCTCGCGCGCCTCGTCGGGGGTGGCGGGCTCGCGGTCGAAGTGGTCGGCCAGAGAGACGGCCTTCTCGACGAGCTCGGCGTTCGTTTCGGCGCGCTTGTCGCGACGGACGCGGAGGTTGTCCTCGAGGCCGACGCGCACGTGGCCGCCGAGCATCAGGCACATCGCGGCGAGGTTGTACTCGGCCGGGTAGCCGACGCCGGCAGCCGAGAAGGTGAAGTCGTCGCCGAAGAGGTCCAGGGCCGTGCGGCGCATGTGCATGAACTGCTCTATGGGGGCTGCGTTCGCGCCCATCACCCCTAGGACGAACTGGATGTGGATCGGGGTGTCCAGCAACCCTCTGCCGAGCAGGTACTTGATGTTGTAGAGGTGGCCTACGTCGTAGGCCTCGAGCTCCGGCTTGGTCTCCGACTCGCGGACCATCTCGCAGATCCTCTCCATGTCCGCGAACGTGTTGCGGAAGACGTAGTCGCGGGTGCCCTCCAGGTAGTCTAGCTCCCAGTCTTCGAATTCACCGCCGCGCTCGGCGATGGGGAAGAGGCCGAAGTTGATGCTGCCCGTGTTGAAGGTCGCCATCTCGGGCCTGAGCTCGGGCAGCACAGCGGCTCTCTCCTCGAGCGTCATGCCCTTGCCCCCGCCGGTGGTGGGCTGCACGATCACGTCGCACCGCTCCTTGATGCCAGATACCACCTCCCGGAAGAGCTCCAGGGAAGAGCTGGGCTTGCCCGTATCGGGCTCGCGCACGTGGATGTGCACTATGGCCGCGCCAGCCTCGTGGGCGCCGACGGCCGAATCTACGATCTCCTCCGGCGTTATGGGGATCGCCGGGCTCTGCCCCGGCACCGTCATGCCGCCGGTGATCGCCGCGCTGATAATGACCTTCTCCACGCCCAGCCCCTTCCGTCGAGTTACCCCTCCGAGCAATGTTAAAGACCGGGCCGGAGCGGCGCAAACCGACCGGGGGCCGACCTTCGCCGCGTATATACTCTCGCTCGAACCTCGCCTTCGAAAGGAGTAGCCGGTGACCGACGCGAGAACCGCCGCGGATCTCGTCTCCTTTCTACGGTCCTTGAGGGCCGTGAGGAGCTTCCGGCCCGATCCCGTGCCGCAAGAGGTCGTGGACGACGTCCTCGAGGTGGCGCGCTGGTCGGGGAGCGCATCCAACCGCCAGCCGTGGGAGTTCGTCGTGATCCGGGACCGCGAGACGCTAGGGACGCTCTCACGCCTCGACGGCTACGCGGCCCACCTGAGTGGGGCGCCCCTTGGCATCGTGCTCGTCATGGCGGGCGAGCGTGCCGTGCAGGAAACCTACGACGAGGGACGCCTCGCCGAAAGAATGATGCTTGCCGCCTGGGCGCACGGCGTCGGGTCCTCGATAGGCTGGATCGTCGGGGAGGGACGGAAAACAGCGAGGGAGATCCTGGGCATCCCCGAGAGGCGCACGGTCCGGACCGTGATCTCCTTGGGCTATCCTGACGGAAGGACGCGGCGCAGACGAGCCGGCCCGGCGCGCAAGCCGCTCTCGGAGATCGTGCACCAGGAGAGCTGCGCTTAGAAGATATATAGTTGCTCCGTGACCACATCCTCTGGTTCTTATTCCTGCGCCCGGTCAGGGCTAAACAGAGCTCGTACTGCGGCGAGCCGTTTGCCTCTGCCGCCGGGCTGCTTCAACATACCCGTTTGTGGAAGAGTATCTGGTCACGGCGGTCGACTACCTGCGACTGGTGGTTGAGGCCATAGGAGCTACCGTGGTGGGGTACGGGGTCCTGGCGGCGGCGGTCATGTTCCTGCTCACCCTGTTGGGCATAAAGGATTACTCGAACACCGAGCTCCGGCTATTCCTCGGACGTTACCTGGCGCTGGGGCTCGAGTTCCAGATCGGGGCGGACATACTGAGCACCGCGGTCGCCCCGACCTTTGAAGACGTACTCTTGCTCGGGGCGATAGTCGTGATCCGCACGGTGCTCAACTACTTCCTCTCCAAGGAGCTCGAGCGCGAGCGGCAGCAGGTTGCGCCCGAGCGCGATGCCCTGCGAGGCTAGGGATGGACCGGTACCGCGCCGCGCTCGAGGCCGTGCGAATGGTCTCTCTGCTCGCGGGTAGCGTGGTGATCTTCCTCGGAATTCTGCGCGCCACCCCGGAGGCCATCGGAGCCGGGGGCCGGGTCGCCCGGAGGATAGGGGATCACGCATCCTTTGGCCTGGAGTTCTTCGTGGCGGCCACCATCCTGAACCTGATTCTCGACCCGACGTGGACGGCGGTGGCGGTTACCGCCGCCACCATAACCATTCGCCAGCTCCTGACCCTCTCCTTGAGGAGCGCGCGCTTCTGAAACGGTTCGCGAAAGGTTCGCGCACACCGTACCTCCCCTTCGGACGCTGGTTTCACTTCTCCGCGAGGTGCCGCCCGCGAGAGCGGGCACACGAGGAGGCAGCGTGGCATCTTACCCGGCGCAAGCGTTTTGGGCGCGGCTAATCTCCGGAGACGAGGGCCACCCGCAGGTCGTTGACGTTGGTGCCGGTCGGACCTGTCTCGAGCAGGACTCCGCCAGCCTCGAGCGCCGCGTGCGCGTCGTTGTTCGCCAGCGCCTCTTCGGGGTCGATCCCGGCGTTCCGGATAGCGTCCGCCGTCGCGCCGGTTGCCAGCCCGCCTGCGGCGTCGGTGGGCCCGTCGTTGCCGTCGGTGTCGGCGGCGAGCGCGGCCCAGCCTCCGAGCCCGTCGAGCTCCACGGCGAGGGCGAGGGCGAACTCCTGGTTGGGGCCGCCGGTGCCCTCTCCCCTGACCGTGACGGTCGCCTCGCCGCCGGAGACGACGGCGCAGGGCGCGGGGAGAGGGTTGCCGCTCTCGAGTACCTCCCGGATCACCGCCGCATACACCGAGGCTATCCCGCGGGCGTCGCCGGTGACGCTGGTCGAGAGCAACATAGGCTCGTAGCCGAGCTCGCTGGCCTTCTCGGTTGCGGCCTCCGCCGCGTGCCGCCCGCTTCCACAGACGACGCTGGTTACCCTCTCGAAGAGGGCGTCGCCGGGCTTCGGGGTGTCCTCCGCGTCTCTCAGGTGCTCCACTACGCTCCTCGGGGGCTCTATACCGTAGCGTCTGAGCACCCGCTGCGCCTCCTTAAGGGTGGTCGGGTCGGGGGCTGTGAGCCCGCTGGCTATCGCGGAAGGGTCGTCGCCCACCACGTCGGAGAGGAGGAGCGCGAGGGTGGGGGCTGGGGCGGCGAGGCGCGCCAGACCGCCGCCTTTCAGGACCGAGACGTGCTTGCGTACGGTGTTGATATCGCCTATGTCCGCCCCGCTCCTCAAGAGCTCCCCGGTGAGTTCTTTGAGGTCGGCGAGCTCTATGGGCGGGGCGGGGTCGGCGAGAAGGGCCGAGGCGCCGCCTGAGATGAGGGCGAGTAGGAGGTCTCCCCCTCCTAAAGAGAGCGCGAGCTCCTCTGCCCTTCGCGCGGCCTCCACGCCCTTCTCGTCGGGCTCGGGGTGCGCTGCGAAAATGGTCTCCAACCTCTCCGAAGCAGCCTCGTTGCCGTGCTTGGTGACGATGAGCCCGCCCGCGAGGCGCTCGCCGAGGAGATGCTCGGCGGCGCGGGCCATCGCCCCCGCCGCCTTGCCCGCGGCGAGCACGAAGACCCTGTCCGCCTCGAACCGCTCGTCCCCGGCTACGATGGCGCTCTCTTCGACGCGCAAGGAGCGCCGGACGGCCTCCGCGGGGTCGGCGGCCGCGAGGCTGGCGGAGAGTATCTGCCTGAGATCCTCCTCCATACGAGACCCTAGTCCCTGTCGGGGATGCCGCCTCCGACCAGTTGCGCGTCCTTCTCGTGCGTCCCGTCGAGGATGGGCTCGAACTCGTTGATTCTGTCTATCGAGAGGCCCATAGCGGCGTTGGTATCCCGCTCGCACATTATCTCGACGAGCGCCGGGACGCGCCGCTCCTCGCTCGCCCGTACCGCCCAGGCTAGGGCTCCCTGTATCTCCTCGGGCCGCCTGACGCGGCGGCCCAGAGCGCCCATCGCCTCCATAACACCTACGTTGTCTATGCCGTAGTCGCTCTCGGGGCCCGCGTAGGCGAGGTCGACGGCGAAGTCCATGTCGTACTTCAGCTCGCTCTGCCGTATCAGGCCCATGTACGCATTGTTGAGCATGACGAGCACGTAGGGAACTCCGTACTGCACGGCGACCGCGACCTCCTCCATGAGGAACTGGAAGGAGTAGTCCCCGACGACCCCGACGACGAGGTTGTCCGGGCGGCCGAGCTTCACCCCGATGCAGGCCGGGACCTCCCAGCCTAGAGGTCCGGCCTGGCCACAACACAGGTAGTGGCGCGGTTTGTAGGTCTTCTGGAACTGGCCGGAGAAGATCTGGTAGAGCCCTATGGCGGTGACGATGATCTCGTTCCCGTCGAAGAACTCGTTCATCTCCCGGAAAGCTCGCTGCGGTTTTACCGGCACGTCGTCGAAGTCCGTCTTCCTCAAGAGCGTGGAACGCAGCTCAGCCACCCGGTCCACCCAGGGGCCAGGCTCCCGCCCTGAGGTCATGTCGCGGGCGGTCTGCACCATCGCCTGCAGGGCGAGCCTGGCGTCGGAGACCACCGCGAGGTC
>DASTQK010000231.1:0-3268 GCA_035761765.1 Rubrobacteraceae bacterium | reverse complement strand
TCATGGGTGCCACGGAGCAGGAGCGAATCTGGACGCACGTCCTCAAATCGCTCGCCGCGCACTTCGGTGTGAACGAGCCTGTGACGCTGGAGAAGGCCTGCGTGGACCCGAAGCTGCAGTGGTCGCAGATGAAGAACCTCTGGCACAACGCGGGCGCCCGTTCCATGTTCTACACGGTGGCTGGCCCGGGACGCTGGATGCGCGGCTTGATGCAGCGCCGGGGCACGTGACCGGAGGCAGTGCCTACGACGCGGTAGTCGTCGGCGCGGGGCCGAACGGCCTCGCCGCCGCCGTGGAGCTAGCCAGAGGTGGCCGCTCGGTGGCTGTGCTGGAGGCGGGGGAGACGGTCGGCGGGGGCACGCGCTCGGCGGAGATAACGCTCCCCGGCTTCGTCCACGATCTGGGTTCCGCCATCCATCCGCTGGGGTACGCCTCGCCGTTCTTCCGGCAGCTGCCGCTCGAGGAGCACGGCCTCGAGTGGGTCCACCCCCCGGCCCCGCTCGCCCATCCCTTCGACGACGGCGCCGTCGCCGTCCTCGAGCGCTCCGTGCAGGAGACGGCAGCCGCTTTAGGCTCCGACGCCCGCGCTTACGAGAGGCTCATGAAGGGCGTGGCCGAGGACGCTCCCGGACTGGCATCCTACTTCGTCGGCTCGCCGCGCCTCATCCGGCACCCCGTAGCCCTGGCGGCCTCGGCGGTGCGCGCACTCCGCCCGGCCCGCACCCTGGCAGAGGATCTCTTCGAAGGAGAGAAGGCGCGCGGGCTCTTCGCGGGGAACGGGGCGCACTCGTTCCTGCCGCTGGAGAAGTCGCCGAGCGCCCTCTTCGGGCTCGTCCTGGGGACTCTAGGGCATGCCTTCGGCTGGCCCTTCCCGAAGGGCGGGTCGCAACGTATAGCCGACGCACTAGCCTCGTACCTGATATCCCTGGGCGGCGATATCTACACCGGTGTCAGAGTGAACTCGGTGGATGAGGTGCCTGAGACGCGAACGGTTCTCTTCGACGTCACGCCTCGCCAGCTGCTCGACATCGCGGGAGAACACTTCACGCCTCGCTACCGGCAGGCCCTCAAGGACTACCGCTACGGCCCCGGCGTCTTCAAGGTGGACTTCGCGCTCGATGAGCCTATCCCCTGGAAGGCTCCGGAGTGCCTGCGAGCCGGGACCGTCCATCTTGGCGGAACGCTTGAGGACGTCGCGGCGGGTGAGGCCGCCGTGTGGCGCGGCGAGCACCCCGAGAGACCGTTCGTGTTGCTGGCGCAGCAGAGCCTCTTCGACCCGACGCGGGCCCCTGAAGGGAGGCACACCGTCTGGGCCTACTGCCACGTCCCCAACGGCTCTACCTTCGACATGACGGGGAGGATAGAGGGCCAGATCGAACGCTTCGCCCCCGGCTTCAAGAGGCGCATCCTGGCGAAGAACGCCATGGGACCGGCCGAGCTCGAGCGGCAGAACGCCAACCTCGTCGGCGGAGATATAAACGGTGGGGTAGCGGACCTCCGGCAGCTCTTCACCCGTCCGGTCTTGAAGCTCAACCCTTACGCGACGCCTGCCAAAGGGCTCTACATCTGCTCTTCGTCGGCGCCGCCCGGAGGGGGCGTGCACGGCATGAGCGGCTACCTCGCCGCTCGCGTCGCCCTGCGCTACCTGCGTTGACGAGCCGCGAGGAAGTTCCGACGGAGAGCGAGCGCACAGCCGCCGGGAGAGCCCCGTCCGCCGGTCCGAGCTGGCAGGCTCTCTTCGCGCGGGTGATGGCGTGGCTCGTAATTCTCGTCTACGTCGCCAGCATGGCTGGGCTCGTCTTGCTGGAGCGCCGTATCAGCTCGCAGAGCGAGGATCGGGTCGAAGGTCTGGTTATCTTCTTTGGGTTCGGCATGTTCGTGGTCGTGGGCGCCCTGCTGGTGGCCAAGCGTCCCGCGAACCCCATCGGCTGGATCATGAGCGCAGCCTCGCTGGTGGTGCCGGTCGCCGCGGGCGAGACCTACGCCGCCTACGTGATGACTACCCGCGGCCAGCCCGACGCGCTCTCCGTTGCCGGCGCCTGGGCGAACTCCTGGTTCTGGTTCATGTTCATCGCGCTCGCCTTTGTATATTTGCCACTCTATTTCCCCGACGGGCGCCTGCCGTCCCGCCGCTGGCTCCCGGTCGCTGTGATCACGGGCGTCGGAGCTCTGATCATAGTCGTCCTCGGGATGCTCTCCGACACCCTGAGAGGTCAGAACGTCGACTACAGAATCGAGAACCCCGTCGGGATCGAGGGCCTTGCTACCGTCGAAGAACTGCCCGTTTTCGGCGTGTTGGGCGTCCCCCTTGTCATCGGGTGTGTCGGGGCAGTCGCGGCCGTGATCGTGCGCTTCCGCCGTTCCAGCGGAGTCGAACGCCAGCAGATGAAGTGGTTTCTGTACGCGGCCGCACCTATTCTGACCTTCCCGGTAACGGATTACCTCCCGGGCATCGTCAGCGACCTGGTGTTCGGATGGATGCTCATCGGCCTGCCCACGGCTATCGGTATCGCGGTCTTCCGCTATCGCCTCTACGACATCGACGTCGTCATAAACCGCACGCTCGTCTACGGCGCCCTCACTGCGACCCTCGTTCTGGTCTATCTCGTGAGCGTGGTGGGCCTCCAGCTGCTGCTCTCTCCCGCGGTGGGGAAGAGCAACCAGCTCGCCGTCGTCGCCTCGACGCTACTGATCGCGGCGCTCTTCGGGCCGCTCAGGAGAAAGGTGCAAGGCTTCATAGACCGTCGCTTCTACCGCAACAAGTACGACGCGAGAAAGACCCTGGAAGCCTTCTCCGCCACCCTGCGCGAGAAGACAGACCTGGATAGCCTGGACGACGAGCTGCTGGCGGTGGTGCGTGAGACGATTCAGCCGGAGCATGCTTCGGTGTGGTTGAAGGGCTCCGATAAAGGGGTGCGGTCGTGAATCCCCGAACGGCCTTTCGCCTGGCCTGGGGCGCCTGCGCGCTGGCCCTGATCCTGACAGCCGGCGCGTACGCGTTGGCCGTCTTCGGTCGAGCGGACTTCGCCGCCCTGGACTTCCCGCTGGTCGGGATGTCCAGCGCCGTTGTCGGCGGTCTCGTCGCCTCTCGCCGGCCGGGCAACCCGGTCGGCTGGCTCTTTCTCGGCGGCGCCCTGATCGGCGGACTTCACGCGCTGGCGGCGGAGTACGCCGTCTACGGGATAGTCGCCGATCCAGGCTCGCTGCCCATGGCCAGGGCCGCAGCTTGGGCGGCGAGAGCGAGCGAGCCGGTTGGCCCCGTATTGTT
>DASTQK010000230.1:0-9123 GCA_035761765.1 Rubrobacteraceae bacterium | reverse complement strand
TTCGGAGCCGTCGTCGCCGACGACCACCCGCTTCGGTGGCCACGACCCTTCGCCGCGCACCACGAGGACCGGGCAGCGAGCGTGGTGGACGACGCCGTCCGAGACGCTACCGACGAGGATGCGCCGGACCGGCCCCAGGCCCCGGCTGCCCATCACCAGCAGGTCGGGCTCGAGCTCGTCGCAGAGGTCGAGGATGGCGTCTACCGGCGGGTTCTTTAACAGGCGGGCCTCCGCGACGGCTCCACCCATGTCCTCGATGGCATCCACCTGAGCAGCGAGTAACCTCCGCGCTTCCCGCTCGTACAGATACGCGTAGTTGTCCCACATCACGCGGGGGTAGTCGGCGTAGGGGGGCACGAATCGCCAGGCGTGCGCTACGTAGAGCTTCGCGTCCGGCGCTCCGGAGAGGTCAAGCGCCGCCCCCGTCGCCAGAGCGGCGTCCTCCGAGCCGTCCGTCGCCAGCACTATCTTCGTCGGCGCCGCGTCCATCCGCTCAACCTACTTTCACCAGGCCCCGTCTGGGCCGCCTTCTCTGTCTTCGTGCTTCCGAGGTCAGCTTACGCAACCGCGACCGAACCTAAATGAGCAGGATGAACCGTTTGTCTGGCAAAAATTGCCTAAGCGACGGCGTCGCCGGAGGGTTATTCGGCCAGGAGGCCCAGTTTGCGCGCCATGGCCAGGGCCTCGAGCTGCGAGTGTGCCCCCAGAGACTGCAACAACGAACGGACGTGGTTGCGGATCGTGGCCTCCGAGAGGTAGAGTCGCTGCCCGATCTCTCTGGCCGACCTTCCTTCGGCGAGCAGCTTCAAAACCTCCAGCTGCCGGGGCGTAAGCACGGGGACGTCCCTGGGGTCAGGAGCGGAGGGGCTCTCTCTGGAGTAGAGCGTTATCAGGCCGCGCGCCATCTCGAGGGTCTCGTGGGTCATCTGCGAGTCGCGCAGGAGGTGCACCAGGTACGGGCCCTCCTCCGAGTCCACGCAGAGTACGCTCACACTGACCCACCGCTTCCGGCCCCAGCGGGTAGAGATGCACATGTCGTAGCTGGGAACCGGCTGACCCGCCCGGGCCAGCCGCATCACGGAACACTCGTGCGCGCAGAAGGAGCCGCCGCCCTCGCACTCGCCCCGCAACACCTCGTGAGAGGACCTGCCGAGAACCTCCTCGGCCATGAGACCTGTCAGGGACTCCGCCCGGGTGTCCCAGTGTACGATCCGGTGGTCCGGACTCACGACAAAGACGGCGTCGGCCGTACGCACGCCCGCGAGGATCTCGACCACCCGCGGAAGCTCTGGCTGCTTGCGGGTTGCACGGCGCTCGAAGACAGCCTGCATCGTCGGTCGGCTCCCTTCCCCGTTCGCGGCGGGGCGAGCGCCGTCCCCCGTCTCGTTACCCTTTTGGGTATCGTGCCTCGTGTCCAGAGCGAGCTCCATGCCCTCAGCCTTTCTCGTCTTGCTCTGCGCATTCGCTTTGCGCATTCCTATGATCGCCCGGACCGAGCGAACAATCGTGAGCAACCCGATCCCTTTTTTCCTGATCAAAGGACCCAGCGCCCTGTGGGTAATATTGCCCACAGGGCGCTCTCCAGCGGGAGACATGCGACGGTCTCGGGGTTATCATTACACTCGAAGAAGTTGTGAAGGCGTCCCAGGCAATCGCTCATGGCTAAAGAAGAAGAACGCAGCTTGCGCGGGTGGGACGACACGTCGGAGGAAGACTACCGCGCCGTCTTCGAGCTGGCCAGCGCAGGGGTCGTCCAGGCCAATCCCTCTACGGGCCGGATCCTGCGCGTCAACCCCGAGTTCTGCGAGATCACCGGCTACTCCGCCGAAGAACTGTCCGGCATGGCCTTTCCCGAGGTCACCCACCCGGAAGACCGGGAGGAGGACTTCGAACGCTTCATGCGGGCTGTGCGCGATGGTGAGACCGACTACAGAAACGAGAAGCGCTACGTGCGCAAGGACGGCTCGGTGGCGTGGGTGAGCGTGAACGCGAGGATCATCCGCGATTTTGCCGGCCAGCCCGTGTACACCGTAGCGGTAGTACAAGACGTAACCGACCGCAGGCAGGCGGAGGAGGAGCTGCGGGCGACACTCAAGGAGCTAGCGGACCTGAAGTTCGCCCTCGACGAGAGCGCCATAGTAGCCATAACAGACGTTACGGGCACCATCACCTACGTAAACGACAAGTTCTGCGAGATCTCGGGCTACTCGAGAGAGGAGCTCCTGGGAGAAGACCACCGCATCATCAACTCGGGCTACCACCCACAAGGGTTCATAGCGAACCTCTGGAGGACTATTGCGAGGGGGAGGGTGTGGAGGGGGGAGCTGAGGAACAGGGCCAAGGACGGCTCTATCTACTGGGTCGACACGACCATAGTGCCTTTCCTCAACGAGAGGGGCAAGCCGTATCGTCACGTGGCCATTCGCTACGACATAACCGAACGTAAACGAGCAGAAGACGCTTTGCAGGAGATCAGAGACGCCGAGCGCAGCCGGATAGCGCGTGATCTGCACGACGTGGTCCTCCAGGATCTGACCTACGCCCTGCAACGGGTGCAGGACCCCGGAACCGGCCGGAACGGCGAGCTGGACGATGCGGTGGAGGCCCTCAGGAGATCCCTGCAGGGTCTGCGAGGCGCCGTCTACAACCTGAGCCCGGAGGGGCCGGAGGGTGGCCTGTTCGTCCGCTCTCTGCGGTCGCTGGTAGAGCTGCACCGGCGGATGGACCCTCAGAGCGAGGTGGAGCTCGAGGTAGGCGAGGAGTTTCCACACGAGCTGCCAGGAGGGCTGGAGAAGGACCTCTTGCTCATCGTGCGGGAGGCGCTCACCAACGCCCGGCGTCACGCGGCCTCACGCCGGATCTCCGTCGCCGTCGGCGCGTCCGGGGGTATGATCTGGGCCGAGGTCTCGGACGATGGACACGGCTTCAACCCGTCGGAATCTCCCGCCGGGATGGGCACCAGGGGGATGCGCCAGAGGGCTCGCACGCTCGGAGGCGACCTGAAGATAGTGAGCAAGCCCGGCCAGGGCACGCTGGTGAGGTTCGAGGTGGCCGTCGGGAGCGACAGGGCGGAATCGGGTGATGTGCTCGTAGAAGAGACCCGCGTCCTGCTCGTCGACGACCACGCCTCCTTCAGAGAGGGTGTCGCCGCGGCGCTGGAACGCGAGGGCGGATACGCGGTGGTGGGCCAGGCGGGGTCTCTGGCCGAGGCGCGAAAGATGCTCCACAGCGTGGACGTTGCGATTCTCGACCTCGGGCTCCCCGACGGCTACGGAGGGGAGCTGATCAGGGAGTTGCGGGCCGCCAGCCCGCGAGCTCAGGCTCTCGTGTTGAGCGCGAGCCAGGACCGCGCGGAGATAGCCAGGGCGGTAGAGGCCGGAGCGGCGGGGGTGCTCCACAAGTCCGCCGGCATGGACGATATAGTGGACACCGTCCGGCGCCTGAGGGCGGGCGAGACGCTTATGCCCCTGGAGGAGGTGGTGGAGCTGCTGCGTTTCGCGAGCTCCCGCAAGGAGCAGGAGCGCGAGGCGCAGCAGGCGCTCGCGCTCCTGACCGACCGCGAGAAGGAGGTGCTCTCGCTGCTCGCCGAGGGCCTCGACGCCAACGAGATAGCGAAGCAGCTCAGCATCAGCGCCAAGACGGAGCGCAACCACGTGGCGCGCATCCTCGCCAAGCTGGGGGTGCACTCACGCCTGCAAGCCCTGGTCCTCGCCGCCCGCTACGGCCTGGTAGATGTTGGCCGGCAAGCCGACGCGGGAGAATGAGTGACGACCCCGCGGGTTCGGGGCTCTCCGCACAATCCCCTCCTTGAAGCGGTTTGCGTAAGGGATGCGCCCTTCGCGTCCCGGAGAGACCGCCTCCCACGTCCACGGGGGATGCGCTGGCTGGCCAGATCTGGGTCTTCTCTTCAGCGGCCGCGCAGACCATCGCTATCACCATCAGCCAGTGCTCAGACGAGGTTGGTGATCTCTATTCCGTAGCGCACGGGACGCTCTTGTCAATCACCGCGCGCGACGAGGACGGGGCAGTGAGCGTGGCGGACGACGGCGTCCGAGACGCTCCCCATCAGCGCCCGCCTTATCCCGCCGCGTCCCCTGCTGCCGAGCGCGATCAGGCCTGCCCCCATGTCCTCTGCCAGGGCGACGATCTCCTCGGCCGCGGCTCCGAGCCTGAGGTGGGTCTGGGCGACGTTGCCACCTGCAGCGTCGATGCGCCGCGCCTCATCGTCGAGCGTCTTCCTTCCCTCCCGCGCCAGACGCGCCGGCTCTTCCTCTGTAGCGGCGAATAACATGGGCACGGAGGGCGCCACGTGGACGAGGTGCAGCTCCGAACCTGTCTCGCCCGAGACCTCGACGACTGCGCGAGCGGCCAGCTCCGCCTCCTCGGAGCCGTCGGTCGCAAGCAGGATCCTCGTCGGGAAGACGATCGGCTCCTGGCGCACGACGAGAACCGCACAGTGGGCGTGGCGCACCACGCCCTCCGAGGTGCTGCCCATCAAGGCCCTCCTCAAGCCGCCCAGACCCCGGCTGCCCATAGCTATGAGATCAACCATCAGGTCTTCGGCCAGGTTCACTATCTCGGTGTCGGGACGGCCAACTTTGAAGTGGGCCTTCTCGACAGCTCCCCCCGAAGCCTCGATCTTCCTCACAGTCTCCTCGAGCCTCGCCCGCGCCCTGTTCTCGATATCCTCCCGGATTTCGGTATCGAAGCTCACGGGGTCGTGGAGCGTCTCGGGGGGCAGTATCAGGACGTGCACGACGTGCAGCTCGGAGCCGGCCCTCCGCGCGAGATCCACGGCCGTCTCCGTGGCGAGCGCCGCGTCCTCCGAGCCGTCGGTGGCCACTAACACCTTCTTGGGAAATTCTCCGCTCATCGTCACACCGCCTTGTCTCGCTCTTTACGCACGACGAGGACGGGGCAGTGGGCGTGACGCACCACCGAGTCCGAAACGCTCCCCAGCAACGCCCGCCTCAAACCACCCAGACCCCGGCTGCCCATCGCTATGAGGTCTATGTTCGATTCCTCGGCCACGACGATCGTCTGCTGGTCGGCCCTTCCCCTCCTCAGGTGGGTCTGTGCCACGCTGGCTCCTGCGGCCCTCAGCCGCTCGACCTGTACTTCGAGGAGCTCGCGCGCTTCCCTGTCGAGCTCTTCCTGGGGGACTGTCGGCAGGAACCCGACCTCATCGCCGCGGGAGCCCCCGTTGTTTACCAGCCTGCCCACGTGCGCCACGTGCAGCTCGGAGCCGGTCGTCTCCGCCAGCTCCGCAACGGTTCTCGCCGCCAGCTCCGCCTCCTCCGAACCGTCGGTTGCCAGCAGGATCCTGGCGGGAAACACGACCGGCTTCCAGCGAACCACCAGGACGGGGCAGTGGGCATGCCTTACGACGGAGTCGGAGACGCTTCCCATGAGTAGCCTCTTTATCGGGCCTCTGCCGCGGCTGCCCATGACCACCAGGTCCGCCCCCAACTCCTCGGCGAGGGCGACCACCCGCTCGGCGGCGCCCCCCATCGCGAGGTGGCTCTGAGCGGCCCCGCCCATGTTCTCGACCTTCTTCGTCTGCTCGTCGAGAATCCTCTCTGCCTCCCGCTTCATCCGGGCCGGTTCCACCTCGGTGGGCTCGAAGTGCTCAGGCACCACAGGTCCCACGTGGACCAGGTGTAGCTCAGAGCCGGTGACCTTGGCCAGGCCGACAGCGGTGGTGGCGGCGAGCTCGGCGTCTTTCGATCCGTCGGTGGCGAAGAGGACTCTGGTCGGAAAGATGCTCATGATCTCCTCCCCAGGTTGCCGAGTCCCGGGCCGTATGACTACGCCTCCCGCTCCAGGGCGCGCTGGGCCTCTATAGTGTAGACCGCCTCCGGCACCGCCTCCAGCCGGCCACGGGGGATGCGCTCCCCCGTGGCGTCGCAGAGACCGTAGGTCCCCTCACCTATCTTCGCCAGCGCCCGCTCGACGAGCCCGAGCCGCCTCATGAGCCGCCGGTCGAGGACGGTGTCCACCTCCTCGGCGAGTATGTGGGCCCTGACGTCTTCGGGGTCCTGAGGCGCGTAATGGTCGCCCCAGCGTCTCTCCTCCTCCTTTATCCCGGCGCGGCCCCGCAGCAGCGCGCGTCTCATCTCCTCGAGACGGGCCCGCTGGCGAGCGACAAACTCCTCATCGAGCTCCTCATCCAGCGTCTCGCCGAGGATCCGGTTCACCTCTCCCTGCGCGCGCAGCCCTTCTGACATGTCGTACATGCCCTCAACTTCTCCGTCAGCCCTGGTCGAGCGGGCGCAGCTCGAGCCACTCCTGGTACTCGGTCCGGTTCTCCTTGAAGGTGCGCCAGACCTCGTAGTCGGGGTGCCAGGGATGCAAGACCTCCTCTCCGAGGTGGCGTCCGGCCACCTCCCGCAGCACGTCCGCACGGTCGGCCCCGCAGTTCGGACACGTCGTGTGGTGCTCGTCGGCATCCATGACCTGGCCGCAGTCGCACTCGATCAGCGCGTGCGCCGGAACCCAGACGTAATCCTTGCCGTAGGGGAGGTCCTCTACCTCGTAGTGCCCCTCGATACGGACCTTGACCTTACTCAACGCCGCCACCTCCTTCCTCGGAGTCTCTTCTTAAACCTACCGCCTATTCGAGGCTTCGTCCTGATCAGTTTGGCCCATTTATCTGGCCAGAATTGCTCTGAAATCCCCCGGGAGATCCCTCCTATTCGCGAACCACCAGCACTGGACAGTGCGCGTGGGCGGCGATGCTGCTCGACACGCTCCCGATGGGGTGCCTCAACCGGCCGCCGCCCCTGCTCCCCACCACTATCATGCTGGCCCCTATCTCCTCGCCGAGGGATATCACCTCCGCGTCCGGCTCCCCTACCCTGAGGTGCGCTCTAGCGACCCTCCCGCCGGCTTCCTCGATCATCCTGGTCTGCTTGTCGAGTAGCTTTCGGGCCTCTTGCGTGTCCTCCTCGTACAGGCTGGGACCCTCATCGTCCTCAGCAAAAAGGTGGTAGGGTTGGGTCACGGGCACCACGTGGACAACGTGCAGCTCCGCCCCAGACGTGCGGGCCATCTCAGCCGCCCTGCGGACCGCCAGAACAGAGTCCTGGGATCCGTCGGTGGCGACCAGGATCTTGGTGGGTAGATCGTTCATCGCTTGGCGCTCCTCCGCATCTCTCGCGTTGTGTCACCACCGGGCCCGCTAGCGCTGGCCGTGCGGTTCATCCACCTGACCGATCCGTCTCGCGCTCGACCTCCAGTATCTTCAGGCTCGTCGGCACGACCGCGTCGGGGCTCAGGCTAATGGAGTCGATACCGCGCTCTACCAGGAAGGCGGCGAAGTCAGGGTAGTCGGAGGGTGCCTGACCGCAGATGCCGACCTTGCGCCCGGCGCGGTGCGCCTCATCTATGAGCGTGGCGCACATCCGCTTTACGGCCTCGTCGCGCTCGTCGAAGAGCGGCGCGACCCGCTCGGAGTCCCGGTCGACGCCGAGGACGAGCTGGGTGAGGTCGTTGGAGCCGATGGAGAAGCCGTCGAAGATGGCGGCGAACTCCCGCGCGAGGACGACGTTCGAGGGAATCTCGGCCATCACGTAGACATCGAGGCCGTCCTCGCCTCGCACGAGGCCGCCCTCGCGCATGACCTCCTGCACCCGCTGCCCCTCCTCCGGGCTGCGGCAGAACGGCACCATGACCTTCAGGTTCTTCAGACCGAAGGTCTCACGCACCCTTTTTACGGCCCGCAGCTCGAGCATGAACCCTTCCTTGTAGTCGGGGTGGTAGTAACGGCTCGCGCCGCGCCAGCCGAGCATCGGGTTCTCCTCATGCGGCTCGAAGTTCTCGCCGCCGAGCAGGTGGGCGTACTCGTTCGTCTTGAAGTCCGAGAAGCGCAGGATCACGGGCTTCGGGTAGAACGCCGCAGCCAAGGTGCCTATCCCCTGCGCCAGCCTGTCCACGAAGAACTCGGTCTTGTCCTCGTAGCCGCGGGTGCGGCGGTTGATCTCCAGCCTGATGCGGGGCGGCAGCGACTCGAAGCGGGTGAGAGCCAGCGGGTGTATCCCGATCCAGCCGGCGAAGACGAACTCCATCCTCGCGAGCCCGACGCCATCGTTGGGCAGCTGCGAGAGCTCGAAGACCCGCTCGGGGTCAGCAACGTTCATCATCACCTGCGTCCTGGGCCGGCCCACGGAGGTGGGGTCTATCTCGGTCGTCTCGTGGCGCAGTGTGCCCTCGTAGACCCGGCCCACCTCCCCCTCGCAGCAGGAGATGGTGACGGGCTGGCCGCTCGCTATCTTCGTGGTCGCGTTCTCCGTGCCCACGACGGCCGGTATCCCTAGCTCGCGGGCCACGATCGCAGCGTGCGAGGTACGCCCGCCGCGGTCGGTCACTATCGCGGAGGCGGTCTTCATTATGGGCTCCCAGTCGGGGTCGGTAATCCCGGTGACTAGCACCTCCCCGGGCCTAAAGGCCTCTATCTCGTGCGGGTCTTCGAGCACGCGCGCCGGGCCTGTGGCGACCGCGTTGCCTACCGCAAGCCCCTCGGTGAGCAGCGGCCCCTGCTCCTCGAGCCGGTAGAGCCGCACGATGGGGGACTGGCGCTGGCCGTGCACGGTCTCGGGCCTGGCCTGGACTATGAAGAGCTCGCCCGTAAGGCCGTCTTTGGCCCACTCGATGTCCATGAAGGTCCTCGCGCCGCGCTTCTCGCTGTAGTGGTCCTCGATGGCGACCGCCCACCGGGCGAGGAGCAACACGTCCTCGTCGGAGGCGGAGAACGCCTCCCGCTCCTCGGGAGAGGTCGGGACGTTCTCGACGAGCCGGTGGCCGGTCTCGTCGTAGACCAGCTTGAGCTCCTTCGTGCCAAGCCGCTTCCTGACGAGGGGCTCGTAGCCCTCCTTGAGCGTCGGCTTGTGCACGTAGAACCCGTCGGGGACGACCCTCCCCTGCACGATGCTCTCCCCGAGACCCCAGGTCGAGGTGACGAAGACCACGTCGGGAAAACCGCTCTCGGTGTCGAGGGTGAAGATGACGCCCGAGCTGGAGAGGTCGGAGCGGACCATCTTCTGCACCCCCACCGAGAGGGCCACCTTGAAGTGGTCGAAGCCCATGTCCTCGCGATAGCCGATGGCTCGCGGCGTGAAGAGGCTT
>DASTQK010000229.1:0-10989 GCA_035761765.1 Rubrobacteraceae bacterium | reverse complement strand
CCCATGAGGCCGCTGGTCGAGGAGGTCGAGGCGCTCGTCGCCCGGGTGGGGACCCACCCCGTCTGGGGCTACGCCCACTGCCTGAGGGTCCACGCGCTGGCGGGGGAACTGGCGAGGTCGGAGCGCATCCACCACGACAGGGAGATCCTGCGCATAGCCGCCCTCCTGCACGACGTTGGCCTCTACAAGGCCTACGCGTTCCGCGAGGCCCCGGACCACGCCAGGCGCTCGGCGGACGTGGCCGAGAGGATCCTCAAGGACGGGGACTTCCCCCCGCAGGCCACGAAGGTCGTGATCGAGGCCATCCTGGCTCACCCGCCGGGGGCTGCGTCCGGAACCTCGATGGAGTCGGCTCTCCTCAAGGACGCCGTCGCCCTCGACTACCTCGGGGCGATAGGCCTCTCCCGCATCCTTGCAATGGTCGGCGCCGAAGACGACGTACCCGACATCCCGGCCGCGCTGTGGCAGGCAGAGAATTTGCGCCGCAAGATACCGGGCTTGCTTATCTTCGAGAGCAGCAAGGGTCTTGCGAGAGAGCGCATCCTCGAGATGGACGACTTCTTGCAGGACCTGAGAGGCGCCACGAACAACCTGAAACTCTTGTAGTTTTCGGGCTTCAGAAAAGAACCTTCGGATCTGAAGCCTAAAGCGCCGCCCAGAGCAGGAACGCTGCGGCGGCGAGGCCAAGAGCGCCTACTATGAGCATCCTGATCCCGGCGACGACGTGAACGCCGCGCTCGGGGATGGGGCCGATGCCCCCTTGCTGCCCCCGGCCGCCACGCAGCAGGGCGTAGAAGCCGAAGGAGAGCCCCGCTATTCCTACGAGCGCGAGCAAGAGGCCGAAGGCCAGGGTGGGGGACACGACCTAGCCTTCGTCCCTCGCGCGCACCATGCGGGAGAGGAGGCTGCGGAAGCGGGGGTCGGCGCGCAAGGGCGCGAACTCCAGGGCTTCCTTGAAGTGATCTACGTCACTCTCGCCGGCCTCCACCGCTTTCTCGATGTAGTCGAGCGCGTCGCGAAATTCACCGCGGCGGGCGCGGACGCTGGCGAGCGCCGAGAGTGCCGGGGAGTAGCGTGCGTCGGCGGCGACGGCCCTCATAAGGAGCTCCTCGGCGGTATCCAGGTCGTCGGCAGCGTAGTAGAGGCTCGCATACGAGTAGAGGGCGCGGGGGTTCGCCGGGTCGCTCTTGAGGGACTCGACAAAGTGCTCCTCTGCCTCCCTCACCTCCCCACGTACCTCGTGCAGCAGCCCGATCTCCAGGTGCGCCTCCGGGTTCTCGGGGTCGAGGTCGAGCATCGCGCGGTAGGCCTCGGCGGCCCCCGGCTCGTCGCCTATGGCCAGCCGAACCTCGCCCAGGGTGTGGAGGTGCCTGATCTCGTCGCGCCCCAGCGCGACGGCCTCCTCGGAGAGCCTGAGCGCTTCGTCGAGGTCTTTGCGCTCGGCGAGGAGGTGAGCCGCGAGCTCGTCCCTTACCTCGGGCGAGCCCGGGCAGTCTTCGAGGCCACGCCGGAAAGTAGCCTCGGCCCTTGCGGGCTGGCCATTGCGGGCGTGGCAGATCCCGAGGTTCGCGTGCGCCTCCCACCAATCGGGCGTCTCGGCTATGACCTCCTCGTAGGCCTCCACCGCCTCCTCGTAACGACCCAGCATGTCCAGGGTGTTGGCCCTGAAGGTGCGCGCCCCGCTCTTCTGATCGCCCTCGGAGGCCACCTCCATCGCCTTCTCGAAAAACTCGAGGGCCTGGGCGTAGTCGGCGGCGTCGAAAGCGGTCAGGCCGGCGTTTATGAGCATGTCGGCGTCCTCCGGATGGCGCGCCGTCCAGCGCTCGAAGGTGGCCTTCGCAAGGGCGGGCTCTGCCATCGAGCCGTAGTAGCGGCCGAGCTCGACGTAGGCTTCCGGGTACTCGGGGTCGGCGTCTATGGCGCGCTCGAGGTGGTGTACGATCTTGAACGGCTCGTCGCGTCTGAGCGCCACCAGCGCGAGCCCCATCCGCGGCGCGACCCAATCCGGGTCCAGCTCCAGGGCGTCGAGGAAGCTCGCCTCGGCCTCCTCCAGTCGGTCGAGGTTGAGGAGGGCGCGGCCTACGGCCTCTATCACCTCCGGGTTCTCGGGGGCGGCTTCCAGGGCCTGCTCGAAGCGGGAGAGAGCCTCCTCGATCAGGCCCTCCCCGGCGAGAATCTCACCCTGCTCCAGGTATTCCTCGTACTCCATCACCCCAGATTAAACCAGATAGAGCGAGGGGAGAGTGTGTACAATCTTGCGGGCACCGATAAGGGGAGGAGCCTTTGAAGAACCCGCCCGTCGTCGCACGGATCCCGATCCGCTATAGCGACCTCGACCCGTACGGCCACGTGAACAACGCCGCCTACCTCGAGTTCTTCGAGGAGATCCGGATCTCCTACTGGCGCGCCCTCGCGCACCTCATGGGCTTCGAGGAGCTGGAGGCCGGCGACGTACCCGGCGCCCGCTACGTGATCGCCGAGACGACGGTGCGCTACAAGGCCCCGATCTTCCTGGAGGACGCCCTCCACGGCGCCGCGACCGTCCCGACCATCGGCAACCGCTCCTACGCCATGGACTTCGAGCTCCGCACCGGCGAGACTTTCGAGAGCGGCCTCGTCGCCGCCGATGGCTTCGCCGCCCACGTCTTCTTCGACCCCAAGACCGACGAGGTGAAGCCCCGCCCCGAGTGGTTTCTCCCCGCCATCGCCAGGCTCGAAGGCCGCTCCGAGGAGTCCTTCGCCGTGGAAGAGGCCTGATTGGAACGCCGCGCTCTGGGAGCGGTCGGACCGGGGGTCCCCGCCGTTGGCCTGGGGACCTGGCAGGTCCTCGACGTTCGCGGTCGCGAGCAAGAGCAGCGCCACGAGGTCGTCCGTACGGCCCTCGAGGAAGGCGCGAACCTCTTCGACTCCTCCCCCATGTACGGCGAGGCAGAGAGGGTTCTGGGCGACGCGCTGCGAATGCACGGCCGCGAGAGGGCCATCGTCGCCACCAAGGTGTGGACCTCGAACGACAGGGAGGCGGAGCGCCAGATCGAGAACTCCTTGAGCTACTTCGGCGGCCATATCGAGCTCTACCAGGTCCACAACCTCGTCGCCGTCGGGCGACGTTTGGATACGCTCCGCCGCCTCAAAGACGAGGGTAGGGTACGTGCTGTCGGAGCGACGCACTACTCGCGCGCGGCTTTCGAGGACCTGATGAGCGTGATGCGCAGCGGGCGGGTGGACTTCGTGCAGGTCCCGTACAACGCCGCCGAGACCTCCGTCACAGAAGAGGTTCTGCCGCTTGCCGAGGAGCTGGGGCTAGGTGTGATCGTGATGGTCCCTCTGGGCAGTGGCCGCCTGGTCAGGAATCCTCCGCCTCAGAGCGAACTAGGGCCGCTGCGCGAGTTCGGCGTCGAGACCTGGGCACAGGCGCTCCTCAAGTTCGTCCTCTCCGACCGGAGGGTGAGCTGTGCGATCCCGGCCACGAGCAGTCCCTGGCGCATGCGCGAGAACGCCCGGGCCGGCGAGCCGCCGTGGTTCGGCGAGGAGGAGCGGAGGTACGTCGCCGGTCTGGCCCGGCGGTAGAGAGGAGCAGCGATGGGAGAGAAACGAGCGCGGGATCTCGGGGTTGCCATCGGTAATCTGACGCCCGGTCCGAACAACGCGATCACCGACATCGAGGGCGTTCGTGTCGGGCACTCGACGATCATCCGGGGCGAGGGACCGCTCGTGGTGGGCGAGGGTCCGGTGAGGACGGGCGTGACCGTCGTCTGCCCGCGCGTGGGCTTCACGAAGGAGAATCCCGTCTTCGCGGGATCTCACCGGTTCAACGGCAACGGCGAGATGACGGGGCTCGAGTGGATCCGCGAAGCTGGCGCTCTGGAGACGCCGGTGGCAATCACCAACACCCACAGCGTCGGCGTGGTGCGAGACGCCCTCGTCGCCGCCGAGTTCGAGCGGAGCACCGAGGAGTACTGGGTCCTGCCGGTCGTGGCCGAGACCTACGACGGCACCCTCAACGACATAAACGGCCAGCACGTGGGGTCGGATCACCTCCGCGAGGCGCTCGCAAACTCGCGTGGCGGACCCGTGACCGAGGGCTCCGTCGGCGGGGGCACCGGCATGATCTGCCACGAGTTCAAGGGCGGCATCGGGACCGCCTCGCGCCGGCTGGCCGAAGAGGAAGGCGGCTGGACTGTCGGCGCCCTCGTCCAGGCGAACTACGGCAAGCGGCACATGCTGCGCGTGGACGGCGCTCCGGTGGGACGCGTCCTGAGTACCGAGCGCGTCCCGTCGCCATACGACGCTGAGGACGCGCTCCCCGCCGGGACGGGTTCTATCATCGTGATCCTCGCCACCGACGCGCCGCTCTTGCCGACGCAGTGCGGCCGCCTGGCCCGGCGCGCGAGCATCGGCCTCGGGCGGATGGGCGGCGGCTGCGATGACGGGAGCGGCGATATCTTCCTCGCCTTCGCCACGGGCAACGGCGGTCTCCCCGGCTCCGGTCTCCCTGCCCCGCCGGCACCCATCCCCCTCACCACGATCCCCACTGGAGCCATGACCCCGCTCTTCTACGCGGCCGCCGAGGCGACCGAGGAGGCGATACTGAACGCCCTCCTGGCCGCCGGCACCATGACCGGGCGTGACGGGATCACCGCGCACGGGTTGACCGCAGACCTCTTGCTCGGCGCCCTCGACGAGGCCCGCTCTCTGTGCGCGCGCAAGAACGGCAGGAGTACGACGTGATAGACGGCGAACGGTTGTGGCGCAGGCTCTCCGACCTTGGCGAGATAGGCAGGCACAGAGAGGGTGGCGTGACCCGGCTCTCCTTCACGGACGAGGAGCGGGCCGCCAAGGACCGGGTCGCGTCGTACATGGACGAAGCCGGTCTCTCGGTCCGCGAGGACGCCGCAGGCAACCTCTTCGGCAGGCATGAGGGAAGGAATGCGGGGCTGCCTTCCGTCCTCGTCGGCTCGCACGTAGATTCCGTCTACAACGGCGGTGACTTCGACGGTCCTCTGGGCGTGCTGGCAGGCGTCGAGGTCCTGCAGACTATGCGGGAACGAGGTGTAGATACCGATCACCCCATCGAGGTCGTCGCCTTCACGGACGAGGAGGGTGCGCGCTTCTCGTTCGGTATGATCGGCAGCCGCGCGCTGGCCGGCAGGCTCACCCCCGAAGACCTCGCTGAGTACGAAGACAGAGACGGCCTCTCCATAGCGGAGGCGATGCGAGCCTACGGGCTCGACCCCGAGCGTGTCGGCGAGGCGGCCCGGCCAGAGGGTTCTGTGAAAGCCTACGTCGAGCTACACATCGAGCAGGGCAGGGTTCTCGAGAACGAGAGCCTCCCGGCAGGGATCGTGACCGGCATCGCCGGCCCCGTCTGGCTCCGGTTCTCTGTGGATGGCGAGACCGGGCACGCGGGCGCCACGCCGATGAGCCTGCGGCACGACGCTCTGGCCGCGGCATCAGAGATCATGAGCCTAATAGAGGCGGAGGCATTGGCGACCGGCACTAGCGTGGGGACCGTCGGCCAGCTCAGCCTCGAGCCTGGCGGCATCAACATCATCCCCGGTCACGTGGAGTTCTCGCTGGATTTGCGGGACATCGACCAGGGTGTTCGCGACCGCGTCGAGGCTCGTATTCTGGAAGAAGCAGCGGAGATCTGCCGCCGGCGTGGCGTGGAGATGGCGGTCGAAACCCTGCAACGTCTCGCCCCCGCCCCCTGCTCGGAGCTCGTCATGGACGCCGTCGGGAGAGCCTGCGAGAGGTTTGGCATCCGGCCGCACGCGCTTCCGAGCGGCGCCGGACACGACGGGATGCAGCTCGTGGGCCTCTGTCCGATGGGTATGATCTTCGTCCGCTCCAGAGGCGGCGTCAGCCACAGTCCCGAGGAGTGGAGCACCAGGGAAGATTGCGCCGTCGGTTGCAACGTCCTGTATTGGACGGTACTGGATCTGGCAGGTGGGGGCTAGTTTGGGAGGGAGACAAAGCCATCGCAACCGCAACATCCGGCGACCTCGTTGAGGACGTCTTGTCGGCATCGTCGCCGGAGTCCTGACCGTCACCTACGTGACGGTGTACGAGACTTCCGACAAGAGTCAGCTTCTAGTCTGCCTGCTGGCGCGGTTCTTCAGCTCGATGCTTTCCGTCAACCTTCCTATATGCAACAATACCGCCTCCTAATTCTGGAGGTAGTGAAATAGCGGCAATGCAACCGCCCGAGTCCGATGAAGCGCCCAGGCGAGCCCGGGACCAGCTCCTCTCAGAGAGCGAGGAGCGCTTCCGGCTGTTGGTGGAGGGGGTCAAGGACTACGCCATCTTCATGCTCGACCCTGAGGGCCGTATCACCACCTGGAATCCGGGAGCACAGCGCATCAAGGGCTACGAGGCTGAGGAGATCGTCGGCGAGCACTTCTCGATCTTCTACACCGACGAGGACATTGAGCGCGGGCACCCCGAAGAGGAGTTGCGCGTAGCCGCCGATGGGGGCAGCTACGAGGAGGAAGGCATAAGGGTACGCAAGGACGGCTCTACCTTCTGGGCGAACGTTCTCATCACGGCCTTGAGGGACGATGCGGGAAACCTGCGCGGCTTCGCCAAGGTCACGCGCGACATAACCGCGCGTAAGGAGGCCGAAGAGCGCGAGCGACAACTGGCCCTGGAGCAAGCAGCCGGGGAACGGGCGACAGACATCCTGGAGAGCATCAGCGATGCCTTCTTCGCCGTCGATCACGAGTGGCGCTTCACCTACGTCAATAAGAAGGCAGAGGAGCTGTGGGGCCGATCACGTGAAGAACTGCTGGCCAAGAACATCTGGGAGGAGTTTCCTCAGGCGCAGGGCTCTGAGTCCTACCGGCAGATACAGCGGGCTATGGTCGAAGGCGTCACTACCGAGTTCGAGACCATCTCCTCGGTTCTTGGCACTTGGGTAGCCGGGCGGGCCTACCCTTCCAGGGTAGGGCTCTCGGTGTACTTCCAAGACGTAACCGAACACAAGCTTGCGGAGAAGGAGATCAGACGGAGCGAAGAACGCTACCGTAGCTTCGTCGAGCAGTCCACCGAGGGCATCTGGCGTTTCGAGCTCGAGGAGCCGGTTCCCCAAGCTCTGCCCGAGGACGAGCAGATAGAGCGCTTCTACCGCCACGCCTACCTGGCCGAGTGCAACAACGCGATGGCCGAAATGTACGGCTTCGAGCGCGCGGAGGAGCTCGTGGGCGCGCGCCTGGCGGACTTCCTGCCTCGCTCCGTCCCGGAGAACGTTGAGTACTTGCGGGCGTTCATCCGCTCCGGGCACCAGCTTACCGATGCCGAGTCGCAGGAGGTGGACCGGGAAGGCAGGCTCAAGCGCTTCCTCAACAACCTCACCGGCATCGTGGAGGATGGCTTCCTCGTGCGGGCCTGGGGGACCCAGAGAGACGTCACCGATCAGAAGCGGGCCGAGGAAATGCAGGGCTTCCTGGCCGAGGCCAGCGACGTGCTCTCCTCCTCCCTGGATTACAGGGAGACGCTCTCAAGCGTAGCTCGCCTGGCGGTGCCCACGCTCGCCGACTGGTGCGCCGTCGATGTCCTGGCGGAGAACGGCTCCGCCGAGAGACTCGCTGTCGAGCACCCGGACCCCAGAAAGGTGGCCCTGGCGTACAAGCTGCAGGAGCAATATCCTCCAGATCCCGACGCCCCGAGGGGCCTGAACCAGGTGCTCCGCACGGGAGAGCCGGACATGATGTCGGAGATACCCGAGGAGATCCTCGAGCAGGCCGCCCGAGACGAGCAGCACCGCGAGATCATAAGGGAGTTGGGCCTGAGGTCCTACATGGTGGTGCCGCTGGTCGCCCGGGGACGTACGCTCGGAGCGATCACCTTCGTGACGGCCGAGTCGGGGCGCAGATACGGGGAAGCCGATCTGGAGTTGGCCACGCAGTTGGCCCACCGCGCCGCCTTGGCGGTGGACAACGCCAGGCTCTACGAGGAATCTCAGAGGGAGATCGCTGAGCGCCGGTGGGCCCAGGCAGAGTTGCGGGACTCCAGGGATCAACTCGAGATTATCCTGAGCGGGGTGGCCGACGGCATCATCGCCCAGGACCCAACCGGACGGATATTCTACGCCAACGAGACCGCGGCCAGGATGTCCGGCTATCCCTCAGTGAGGGCGTTCGTCGAAGCACCCCTAGAGGAGCGGCTCGGCAAGTTCGAGCTTCTGGACGCGGACGCCCGTCCTTTCCCTCTGGAGAGGTTGCCGGGGAGGAGGGCCCTGCTAGGCGAGCGAGACGCAGAGGAGGTCCTGCGCTTCCGCGTACTAGGAACGGGCGAGGAGCGGTGGTCGGTTGTGAGGGCGACGCCCATCTTCGACGAGGAAGGTCGGGTTCGCATGGCGATTAGCATCATGCGCGACATAACCGAACGCAAGCGGGCCGAGGAGTCCCTGAGACGGGTGGCCGAGGTTGAGCGCCGGCGGATCGCACGCGACTTGCACGACGGTGTCCTGCAGGACCTCTCGTACACAGCGGCGGCCATGGGGCTCATCATGCTCGAGGTCGAAGGCACACCCCTGGAGGGAGAGCTGCAGAGCAATATCGATGCGGTCCGGCGCGCCGCTCAGGGGCTGCGCGACGCCGTCAACGACCTGCGCCTCGAGGAGGAGCAAGACCGTCCGCTCGCCGAGCTGGTGAAGTCCGTGGTGCAGAGGAACCAGGCGAGGACTCAAGACTGCGAGATAACCCTGGAAGTGGAAGAGGGGTTCCCCTCGACGCCGCTGGGGGAGAACGGAACGCAGGTGGCGCGCATAGTCCAGGAGGGTATCACCAACGCGCGCCGCCACTCCGGGTCCCGCAAGGTCTCGGTAACCCTCAGGATGGGAGGGGGGGATCTGGTCGCCGAGGTCTCCGACGACGGGCGGGGGTTCGGGCCGGAGACTACGCCCGGCGTGGGCTTCAGCAGCATGCGCGAGCGAGCTGCGGTCATCGGCGGCCAACTAAAGATCGAGAGCCAACCGGGGCAGGGTACTAGCGTGCGACTGCGGGTCCCTATGCCGCAGGGGACATCGGGATGACGGCGGAAGATGATAGGACAAAGCGAATCCACGTCATGCTCGTCGAGGATCATCCCGACTTCAGAAACCTCATGACGACCTTGCTGGGAAGGCAATCGGACATTGAGCTGGTAGCGCTGGCCGGCTCGCTGGGGCCCGTGGCCACAATATAACGCTCGAATTCGGCGTGGTGGTCCTGGATCTGGGATGTCCCGACGGGGTCGGGTCGAGCCTGATCGCCGTTCTGCGCCAGGCAAAACCCTCTAGGCCCACCCCTTGGTCCACTTGGGCCAGAAAAAATCCCTCATTTGGAGGATACGACAAGCTTCAGAAAATGTGAAAATTGTTTCGTCAGAAGGGAATGGCCCGCCAGGGAAAAGCGGGTCGGAAAGGAGGACGCCGTATGGCAGACGGCATACAGAAAAAGAACCTGGACACCTCTCCAGACGAGACCAGAACATTCGAGCACGGCGAGCTGAAAACCGCTGCTATTGGTGACTTCAAAGTCGCACGAATGTCGCTCGAGCCCGGATGGAAGTGGTCGGAGAACATTAAGCCCATCGTGGGCACCGACAGCTGCCAGCTCTTACACAACGGCGTGATGCTATCGGGCCGGATGAAGGTCGTTATGGATGATGGCTCGGAGATGGAGATAGGTCCTGGCGATACCTATGTCATCCCTCCGGGGCACGATGCCTGGGTTGTAAGTGATGAACCTGCAAGTGGCATCGAGTTCTCTCGTGAGGCAGTAGAAGAGTTTGCCAAGGAGTAAACACGCTGAACCTCTATGAGAGCCGGGGCGTAACAGCACCGCTCCTTATGCCGGGGTCCTAGAAGGGCCTCGGCTCTATTCTTGCGCTCTGTATGATCGCCTCTTCTCGGGCTAAAGTCCGGCCCCGCTCCGCCCTAAAATAGAGGCGTGAAACTCAGGGATCTCGAGGCCTACGGCGAGCCGGGCGCCGTCGTCTACCTTGCGGACTGTGTGGAGCTCATGCGCCTCATGCCCGCAGGGAGCGTGGACGTTATCTTCGCCGACCCGCCCTACCGGCTCTCGAGCGGGGGCGTGACCGTAAGAAGCGGCCGGCTCGTCCCGGTAGACAAAGGGAGTTGGGATCGCTCGAAGGGCTTCGGGAAGGACCACGAATTCAACGTCAGGTGGCTGCGAGAGGCCCGGCGCGTCCTCAAGCCCGACGGCACGCTGTGGGTCAGCGGCACCCACCACATAATCTTCAGCCTCGGATTCGCGTTGCAGAGCCTCGGCTTCAAGGTCATAAACCAGATCGTCTGGCACAAGCCAGACCCCGTCCCGAACGCACTGCACACTGCCTTCACCCACGCACACGAGACGCTGCTTTGGGCAAGCAGGAGCCGCTCCTCACGCCACACCTTCAACTACGACCTCCTCAACGCCCCCCACCCCGCCTCCCAGATGTCCTCTCTGTGGCGCATACCAGCTGTTCCGATCTCTGAGAAGCGCCTGGGCTACCATCCTACCCAGAAGCCTCTAAGGCTTGTGCGTCGGGCGCTTGTGGCTTCGAGCCGGGAGGGGGATCTCGTCTTCGACCCGTTTTGCGGCTCCGGGACCACTGGCGTGGCTACCAAAGAGCTCGACCGCTTCTTTGTAGGTGCGGAGTTGGAGGAGGAGTTCTGCGAGCTTGCGTCCTGTCGCATGAGAGCCACCGTGCGCGGGAGCGTGCTGCGAGAGATCCACGAGCGGCTCCCGGCGCCTCTGGGCAGTCGGGGGTGAATACCTAGCTCGGTATGCGGTCTGTGTTTCGGAGGCTACGTAACGGTGATGCCGCTCTTCTACCTCAGGACTTCGAGTACGTATTGGTCCCCGTCTAGCGGCACCCGAAAGCGTAATGGGCATAGTGACTCTATTCGCTCGAAGGGCTTCGGGAAGGACCACGAATTCAACGTCAGGTGGCTGCGAGAGGCCCGGCGCGTCCTCAAGCCCGACGGCACGCTGTGGGTCAGCG
>DASTQK010000228.1:0-2953 GCA_035761765.1 Rubrobacteraceae bacterium | reverse complement strand
TCGCGAAGAGCTCCCTCGCTTCGCTCAGGTTCGTCGGCACGCGCGGCTTGTCCGCCACGTAGGCGTTGCCGGCGAACTCGTCCTCGAGGTGCAGCTCGTTGTCCATGCCATGCAGGCCGGCGGCGATCATGGCCGCGATGGCCAGGTACGGGTTTACGTCCCCGCCAGGCATCCGGTTCTCCACCCGCAAAGAACTCCCGTGGCCGACGACGCGCATCGAGCAGGTGCGGTTGTCCTTGCCCCAGGCGACGGCCGTCGGGGCGAAGGAGCCGACCGCGAAGCGCTTGTAGGAGTTTATGTTCGGGGCGAAGAAGAGGGTGAACTCGCGCAGGCAGGCGAGCTGGCCTGCTATGAAGCTCTCGAAATTCCTGGAGAAACCGTGTCCGTCGGCGAAGACGGCGCTGCCGTCCTCGCCGCGCAGGCTCAGGTGGATGTGGCACGAGTTGCCCTCGCGCTCGTCGAACTTGGGCATGAACGAGATCGAGCAGCCCTCCTGGGAAGCGATCTCTTTCGCGCCGTTCTTGTAGATGGAGTGCCCGTCCGCGGTCGCAAGCGCCCGGTCGAACTTGAAGTTGATCTCGTGCTGCCCGAAGTTGCACTCGCCCTTGGCGTTCTCGACCACGAGCCCGGCCGCCGCCATGGCGTTCCTTATGCGCCTCAAGAGAGGCTCGACGCGCGCCGTCCCCAAGAGCGAGTAGTCCACGTTGTAGTAGTTGGCGGGCTCTAGGTTCTTGTACCCTTTGCGCCACGCTTCTTCGTAGGTATCCATGAAGACGAGAAACTCCAGCTCGGTACCCACCCAGGCTTCCAGCCCGCGCTCGGAGAGGCGCTCGAGCTGGCGCCTGAGGATCTGGCGCGGCGAGTTCACGACCGGCGTGCCGTCCTCCCACGCCAGGTCGCACGTCACGAGCGCCGTGCCCTCCTGCCACGGCACTATCCGCAGGGTGTTCATGTCCGGCTTGAAGACGAAGTCGCCGTAGCCCCGCTCCCACGAGGACATCGCGTACCCCTCGACGGTGTTCATGTCCACGTCCACGGCGAGCAGGTAATTGCACCCTTCGGCGTCGTGCTCGACGACCTCGTCGAGGAAGTGGTTGGCGGTGAGGCGCTTGCCCTGCAGCCTCCCCTGCATGTCCGTCATCGCTATGAGGACGGTGTCTATCCTTCCGGCGTCTACCTCCGACCTCAGCGTTTCGAGGTCGAGGCGACCCTGGACCTGCGTCGAGTCCAATGTCTTGTGCTCCTCTCTAGCTTCCGGCCAGCTCGGATTCGGCCCGCTCTATAGTAGCGAACTCCTCCTCCGGAGCCTGAGCCACGAGGTGGTGGCGGCTGTAGAGGCCGAAGTACGCGATAAAGGCTACATAAGCCCCGAGCGTGATGAACGCCGCGGTCTGATCCACGATAAAGGTCGCGATGACCGCAAGGACCCCGAGCACGAGCGCCACGCCCGAGGTGAGGACGCCGCCCGGCGTGCGGTAGGGGCGCTCCAGGTCCGGCTCGCGCCGCCTCAGCACGATGTGCGAGAGCATCATCAGAACGTAGGAGATCGTCGCTCCGAAGACGGCGATGTTGATCAGGATCGCGCCGTTGCCCGTGAGCGCCAGCAAGAACCCGATGACGCCGGGAACCACCAGCGCCACCCACGGCGTCCGCCGGCTCCCGGTCACCGAGAGAAGCCTGGGTAGATACCCGGCTCTGGACAGAGCGAACGTCTGGCGCGAGTAGGCGAAGATGATCGAGAAGAAGCTCGCGATCAGGCCCGCGAGCCCCGCGATGTTGACGAAGGTGCCGAGCGCGTTGCCGCCGCCGTACGCTGTCTCCACGGCCAGCGGCAGCGGGTTGTCGGAGTCCTGGATCGCAGCCGAACCCGACCCGCCGGGCCCGAAGACGAGGATGAGCGCCGCGAATACCAGCAGCGTCAGCATCCCGGCGATGAGCCCCCTTGGCATGTCGCGTGCGGGGTCCCTGCTCTCCTCGGCGGCGAGCGGCACGCCCTCGATGGCGAGAAAGAACCAGATCGCATACGGCAGCGCCGCCCAGATGCCGACCAGCCCGAACGGCAGGAACGCGCTGGCCCCCACCGCATTCGTCGGGTCTATGTTGAAGAGATTGGACACCTCGAACTGCGGGATCATGCCGATCACGAACGCCGCGAGCGCGACGACCGCGACGGCCGTTATGGCGAACATGAGCTTGAGCGCCTCACCTACCCCGTAGAGGTGGATGCCGATGAAGATGAGGTAGAAGACCAGATAGACGATGGGTCCGCCGATCCCGATGAGCGACTCGACGTATCCCCCGATGAAGGTGGCTATCGCGGCAGGCGCTATGGCGTACTCGATGAGGATCGCCGTACCCGTCATGAACCCGCCCCACGGCCCTATCGCCCTTCGCGCGAACCCGTAGCCGCCCCCGGCAGTCGGGATGGTGGACGAGAGCTCCGCCAACCCGAACACCATCGCCGTGTACATGGTTGCCATCAAGAGCGTGGCGATGAGCAAGCCTCCCCACCCACCCTCGGCCAGCCCGAAGTTCCAGCCCGCGAAGTCACCCGAGATGACGTAGGCTACCCCGAGCCCCGCCAGGAGCACCCAGCCCGCCGCACCCTTCTGCAGCTGGCGGTGCTCCATGTACTCAGTACCCACGTTCTCGTACTCGGCCCCCTGACTCCGCCTTCTCTCCGACTCGCTCACCCCGATCTCCTTTCCCGAAGATGATGCCCGGTATCTTCCGTAACGGAAGCAGATAGCGGACGCCACCTTTTGGCAGACTGGCCCAGATTACCCGACCCGCCATCCTTCCCTCACCGGCCCGCTGGCCACATTCGCATCATAGTTAATACCAATTTGTTGTACAAGGGGCAGAGCGTGTATGGTGGATTCGGTCGAGAGAGGAGCGGATGGTAGGGCTGGATCGCGAGAACCCGGGGTCGTCGAAAAAGGGTCCGCTCTAT
>DASTQK010000227.1:0-3904 GCA_035761765.1 Rubrobacteraceae bacterium | reverse complement strand
CGGACGAAAGGCTTCTGCGCCACGCGGCCCACCTTGCCGGAGATCTTCAGTAAGGCCGGGTTTTTCATCGTGTTCTCGAACCCCTTGAAGGCCAGCGTCTCTCCCCTGCCCCTCACGCCCTCCTGCACCTGCTGGTTGCGCAGCTTCAACAGGAGGTCGTGCAGCGGGATACCAACGGGGCACGCCTCCCAGCACGCGCCGCACAGAGAGGAGGCGTAGGGAAGGTCCTTCGCCTCCTTCGTCCCTTTGAGCAGCGGGGTTATGACCGCTCCGATCGGGCCGGAGTACGTCGAGCCGTAGGCGTGGCCGCCGGTCTGCCGGTAGACCGGGCAGACGTTCAGGCAGGCGCCGCAGCGGATGCAGTAGAGGGCTTCCTCGAACTCCGTCCCCAGCAGCTTCGAGCGGCCGTTGTCCAGCAGGATCAGGTGAAACTCCTCGGCGCCATCCAATTCGTTCTCGCCGCGCGGGCCGGTTACGAAGTTGGTGTAGACGGTGATCTTCTGCCCCGTGCCGCTGCGTCCCAGGAGCTGGACGAAGACCGAGAGGTCCGTAAAGCGCGGGATCATCTTCTCTATCCCCATCACGACCACGTGCACGGGCGGGACGCTGGTGACCAGCCGGGCGTTGCCCTCGTTGGTGATCGTCGCTATGGTCCCTGTCTCCGCTACCCCGAAGTTCGCTCCTGTTATGCCGATGTCGGCCGAGAGGAACTTCTCGCGCAGGCGCCTGCGAGCGAAGGAACCCAGAGCCTGGACGTCCGGCGGCAGCTCTTCGCCTGCGGCCTCGGAGAGGACCCTGGCGATGCGCCGGCGGTTCATGTGCAGTATCGGACCGACGATGTGCGACGGGGTGTCCCCGGCGAGCTGGGCGATCCACTCCCCCAGGTCGGTCTCCACGATCTCGAGACCCAGGTCGGCGTAGCTCTCCTCCAGGCGGTGGTTGAGCTCTATCTCCTCGGTCGCCATGCTCTTGGACTTGGTGATGACCCTGGCGCCTTTCTCTCGCGCCAGATCCCCGACGTAACGTACGGCGTCCTCGCCGTCTCTGGCGAAGAAGACGTTGCCGCCTCGCTCCTCGACTGCGTCGGCCATCTGCTCCAGGTAACGGTCGAGGTTCGCCATCGTCTCCTGCTTGATGTGGTACGCTCGCTCCCTTAGCTCCGGCGCCTCGGGGAGAGCGTGCAACACTGCGTTGCGCGCAGCGACGGCCTTGTTGGTAAACAGCGCGACGGAGTCGTGGAGCTCCTTGTCCCTCACCGCCTCCCGGCCCCGCTCGTTGAAGCCCTCGACCCCGCTGACGATGCCTTCTTCGCGCCGGTCTTGGGTGTCGCGCTCGCGCGGCGGTTTTCTCGTCTCCATCGCTACCCTACCTTTCCAGGACCGGCGCCAACATCCGCCTCCGGTGATTCGGTCATAGTCACCAACAAGTCATAGGAATCGTGCCAGGGCCTGACCCGCTCGAAGGCGGCGCTCGCGGCGAGCACCGCCCCGTCGTCGAACCGGCGGCCCACGATCTGCATGCCGATCGGCAGCCCGTCGCCGGTCGACCCTGCCGGTACGGAGGCCGCCGGATGGCCGGTGAAGTTGATGGGGTAGGTCAGGCACCAGCCGAGGAGCGGGTCCACCTCCTCGCCGTTCACCTCGGAGGGACCTAAAGTGTTGCCGTCGTCGGCGTTGTCAAACGGGGGCACGGCCAGGGTCGGCGTCACGAGCAGGTCGTATTCGTCGAAGAGGTCCTGGATCGCATCGAAGACCTCCGTCCTCACGACCTCGTCCTTGCGGTACTCGACGGCGCCCATCGCGTGCCCCCTCTCCAGCAGGTCGGCGAACTCAGGCGTGAGCTCCTCCCGGTGCTCGCCGAGCAGATCCGCAACCCCCGCGTCCTTGAGGTTGGAGACGATCTCGGCCGACCTCCCGCCGACCTCCCGCAGCCAGAGCTCGCACATTTCCCGCTGGTCGCGCCCGAACCCGACGCTCGCCTCTTCCACGCGCGCCCCGGCCCCCTCCAGCGCGCGCACGGCCTCGCCGACCACGGAGAGCACCCTCTCCTCGACGGGGAAGACGCCAAAGTCAGGGCTGTAGGCGATCCTCATCCCCTCGACGGACCGGCGGGTCGCGGCGACGTAGTCTATCTGCTCGTCCGGGAGGCTGAACGGGTCGCGCGGGTGGGGACCGGCCATCGCGCCGAGCATGAGGGCGGCGTCCTCGACCGTCCGGCTCAAGGGACCGCTGTGAGAGAAAGGCGTGTGCGAGAGGAAGGCGTCGGGTCGGGTGGCGGAGGCGACCCGGCCGAAGGAGGCCTTGAAGCCGTAGGCGCCGCAGAACGAGGCGGGAATCCGGATCGAACCCCCGGCGTCGGTGCCCTGGGCCACGGCGCACAGACCGTCCGCGACGGCCGCGGCGCTCCCGCCCGACGAACCGCCAGCGTTCTTACCGGGGGCGAACGGTGTGCTTGTAGGGCCGAAGAGCAGGTTGTCGGTCGCGCCCTTGTGGCCGAACTCCGGCGTGTTGGTCTTGCCGAGGATGACCGCGCCCGCCCTCTCCAGGCGCTCGACGTAGGTGGCGTTCTGGCGCGGGACGTAGCCGGCCAGGGGCCTGGAGCCGAACGTATTCCTGACCCCCGCCTTGTAGTCGAAGAGGTCCTTTATCGCCACCGGGATGCCGTGCAGCGGCCCGAGCAGGTCGCCGGCCATGACGGCACGCTCGGCCTCTCTGGCCGCCTCGCGTGCCTCGTCGCCGATGACCGTCACGTAGGCGCCCAGGTTTGTGTTGCGCTCCTCGATCCGCCGGAGAAAGGCCTCGACTACCTCAACCGGTGACAGGTCGCGGCGCCGGATCCTGGACGCCAGCTCGACCGCCGGCGCAAAGCAGAGCTCACCTGAGACGCCCCTACCCGCCGGCCTCATCGTCTTTCGCCGCCGGAGTCCAGAACCTGCGCCAGGTGGTAGACGCGGGTGTCGTGGTTCGTGCGCCTGAGCCGCCCCTTCAGGTGCATCAGGCAGCTGGAGTCGCCGGAGATCAGGGTGTCCGCCCCGCTCTCCTCCAGCGCCCTTATCTTCTCGTCGGCCATCGCCACGGAGACGTCGGGCATCTTGACGGAGAAGGTCCCGCCGAACCCGCAGCACAGCTCCTCGTTCCTCCAGTCGAGGAGCTCGAGCCCCTCGACTTTGCGCAGCAGCTCGATGGGCTCCAGGAGCTTCCCGAGCTCGCGCCGCTGGTGGCAGCCAGTGTGGAAGACCGCCCTCCCCTCGTAGCGGGCACCGAGGTCCTTCGCCCCGAGGACGTTCACCAGGAAGTCCGAGAACTCCCTGACGCGGTGTCCGAGCGCCTCCGAGCGCTCCCTCTCCTCGGGTAGCTCCTTGAAGATAAACGGATAGTAGTGCGAGACCATAGTGGTGCACGAGCCCGAGGGGCACACCACATAGTCCCAGCTCTCCTTCTCGAAGACATCGAGGAAGTGGCGCGCGACGCCGCGGGCCTCGTCGAAGAAGCCCGAGTTGAAGGCCGGCTGGCCGCAGCACGTCTGCCCCTCCGGGTAGACGACCTCGACGCCGAGCTTGCGCAAGACGCGGACGGCACTTACGCCGACCTCCGGGTTTATGAGGTCAACGTAGCACGGTACGAAAAGGGCTACCCTCACCAGCCAACCTTTCCCTCGCTCCCATCCCACCGCCAAAGGCCAGTATAGCAACCGGAACCGAGGGAAGATCAGAAACCTCCGTGAGAGGCTAGAATGAATGCCAGGGATCTCTACCCGGGGGTGATAGGCATGCAGACGGAGAGGCCGGTCTACGAGGAGATCGAGGAGTTGCTCGAGGCCATCGAGCCGCCCCCGGCCGCGCTCGTCGAGCAGCGGGCGGACAGCCCGCGGGCACTACGGGACATCCGGGCGGCCGTCGGGGAGG
>DASTQK010000226.1:0-11656 GCA_035761765.1 Rubrobacteraceae bacterium | reverse complement strand
CCGCGGATCGTTCACCCGATCGCGTGCTGATGCGACGTACGCCTGTGAAGGATCGATGCCTACAACTTCTCTGGGAGCAGACAGCGCGAGGATTGTCTCGACAAGCGCCCCCGTACCGCAGCCGACATCCAGCCAGCAGCCGCCGGGTGGCACCGCGAGCCATCCCAGGAACTCTCGCGCCACGGGGCGGCTCCAGCGGCCCATATAGGGTTCATAGGCATCGCCGCTGTCCCATGCCTCCGTTCTATAGACGTGGGTCTGCTTGCTCGTGCACGGTGTTATCTCTCGATGGACAGCGCCTCCTACACAGTATGATGGAACGCTGCAGTGCCTCCCGCAACAGCTGCCTTCGCAGGGGCCGCAAGACGGGTTGGCCTACGTTTCGCGGCGGCTCAAGAAAGCATCGGCGCTCCGCTCTCCGTCGACCATCATCCTCCGGATAAACGAAGGACTGCGGTCCAGCTTCGAGGCGAAGTCCAGAGGCCGGGTGAGCTCGATCCAGCGCACCTCGATGTGCCTGTACTCCCTGTCCTCATCGCCGTCCTTGCCGGGAACGAGCAGCCGCTTTTCATGTGAGCCCTCGCCAAGCTTCTCTACCAGGTGGTTGATCTTCTCGATAAAGTGGATCTCCTGGTAGAGGGAGATGTTGCCCGCGAGCTCGTTGCGGCGGTCGAGTATGTCGGCCATTGAGGTGGGCTCCTCATCGCGCTTCTCGGGGTCTATCTGGATGACCCAGATCTCGTCGGGGTTCGCCCGCGGGAGTTCGCGCACGGGGGGATTCTGGGAGAAGAGGCCATCCCAGTAGACGCCTCCGTCTGTACGCACGGCCCTGAAGAGGGTGGGAAGCGCGGTCGAGGCGAGAATGGTATCGGCGGAGATATCGTCCCTTCGGCTGTTGAAGGCCCTGAAGCGACCTGAGAGCACATCTACGGCGCCGATGAGGAGCATGGGTGCCGGGCGCTGCATCGGTGTCTCTAGCTTGCCGAAGTCCACGTGTCTCTCGAGCAGAGTCCTGAGCCGATCCTGAGCCCAGAAGGAGGCTGGCGTGCTGTACGGACTCACGGAGGGCAGTACGACGGAGCCCTGTAGCCGGTTCACCCAGACGACCCAGTCGTTCAACATCCCGTCGAAGGGTTCGCTGGCCGAGTTATCGTCCCAGAAGGAGTCCAGGAGATGGGCGGCTCTCTCGGTGGGGTTGTAGCCGCTGACGAGCGCGTACCAGGCGAGAAAAGCGCAGATCGCACCCCCAGAGGTACCGCTGAGAGCCACGAACTCGTAGCGCTCGTCGCTCAGGAGCCTCTTGAGCGCGCCGGCGGTGAAGGCGGTGTGGCTCCCGCCGCCCTGGCACGCTATGGCGATTCGCTTCCTTGGGTCCATAGCGAACTCCTCCTGGTGGTGTCTGACCGGAAGGCTAACATCGCACGTCCTGCGTAGTAAGCTAACGGGGCTTTGGTCTCTTCGGCGTCGCACATCTAGGTTTGCGCATCTTCGGCAAGCGCCGCTTCGTGGTGCTGGCATTCGCGTTGCTGGTGCTCTTCTGGGGATCGGCCTTCGCGGTCGTGAAGGTGGGCCTAGGGTACTCGCCGCCGCTCCTCTTCGCGGGGTTGAGGACCCTGATCGGGGGTCTTGCGATGATCCTCGCCGCCTTCCTGTGGGGCGGTAGCCCCAACCTGCGCCGCGACTGGCCCGTGTTCGTGCTGCTGGCTCTGTTCAATGTAGCGTTGTTCATCGGGTTCCAGACTTACGCCATCGTGTACCTTCCCTCCGGCTCGGCGGCGGTGCTCGTATACCTGCAGCCTATACTGGTCGGGCTTCTGGCCTGGCCTATCCTGGGCGAGACGCTTACGGTGGCCAAGATTACCGGGCTCCTGCTCGGGTTCTTGGGTATAGTCGCGGTGAGCGCGGGCAGCCTGTCGGGAGCTCTCTCGCCCCTCGGCGTGACCCTGGGCGCCGTCTCCGCGCTCTGCTGGGCGCTCGGGACCGTGTTCTTCAAGAAGTACGAGGCGCGGGTCTCCACGCTGTGGGCGGTAGCAGTGCCTTTCGTGGCCGGCGGGGTCGTGCTCACGGCCTTCGGGCTCTCCGTCGAGGAGTGGGGAGATATCACCTGGAACGCGCCCTTCGTCGCCAGCATAATGTACTCGGGGCTAGTGGGGATCTCGCTCGCATGGGTCATCTGGTTCGCCCTCGTGCGCGCGGGGGAGGCGAGCCGGGTGGCCTCCTACATCTTCGCAGTGCCGTTGACGGCGGTCCTCATCGGGGTCCTCTTCCTTGACGAGCCGCTCGGGTACACGCTTCTGATCGGGGCCACCTTCGTCGTCTCGGGTATCTACCTCGTGAACCGCGAGCCCCGGAGCAAGAAGAGGACGCGCCCGGGCTGACTGACGCTTCGCGTTGTGCGACGATATGTGTTGTGGGCAGTTGTCCCGCAGGTGCAATCGAAAGGGGAGGGATCTCACTTGCAACCGACGAACCAGAGCCAGAGGCCGCCGCTTCCGCCGTTCAACGAGGAGACCGCGCGGCAGAAGGTGAAGGCGGCCCAGGACGCCTGGAACACCCGCGACCCCGAGAAGGTGTCGCTTGCTTACACCGAGGACTCGAAGTGGCGAAACCGCGACGAGTTCTTCGAGGGTCGAGAGGAGATAGTGGCCTTCCTGAAGCGCAAGTGGGCGCGGGAGCTCGACTACCGGCTGGAGAAGAACCTTTGGTGCTTCACCGGCAACCGCATCGCGGTCCGCTTCGAGTACGAGAGCCACGACGCCGAGGGGCAGTGGTGGCGTTCTCACGGAAACGAGTTGTGGGAGTTCGACGATAACGGCCTGATGAGGCGGCGCGACGCTTCCATCAACGACTACAAGATAGACGAGTCCGAGCGCAAGTTCCGCTGGGAACGGCCGGAGGTGGGCGCATGATCGACCATCTCGTGTTCCTGGTCGCAAACGAGGACGCCTCACCCGAAGACATTGAGGACCTGATCTCCTCGATCCGGAACCTGAAAGAGACAGTCCCGGGTGTCGTGGACCTCTCGGTGGGGGAGAACTTCAGCCCGCGCTCCGGCGGCTACACGCATGGTGTCTTCGTCCGCTTCGAGACCAGAGAAGACCTGCAGGGGTACATCGAGCACCCGGACCACCAGGCCGTCGTCGAGAAGCTCGACAGGCTGACGAGCCGGATCGTCGTGGACTACGAGTTCTCTGGAGCCTAGATCTCGTGCCAGACTTCGAGAGCATCACGCCGCGCGAGCTCAAGGAAAAGCTTGATAGCGGGGACAGTCCCGAGATGCTCGATGTGCGCGAGTCGTGGGAGTTCGAGCTGGCCCGGATAGAGGGATCTACCCTGATCCCACTCTCCGAGCTGCCGGATCGATTCAGGGAGCTGGACCCGGCTGCGGAGACCGTCGTGATCTGCCACCACGGCTCCCGCAGCGCCTACGCGACCCGCGCCCTCGCACAAACCGGTTTCCGGAAGGTACTCAACCTGGAAGGCGGCCTCGACGCCTACGCCGACGTGGATGCGTCTGTGCCGAGGTACTGACGATTCGTCGCGAACCGGGCTACCTGCTCTCCTCGACGGCTTCTTCGACCCGGCGATAGAGATCGCGAGCTAGACCCTCGGGCGCAGAGGAACGTTCGGCGAGCAACATTCCCGCTTCTTCGGGCGTCATATCCCCCGCTACCTCGAAGGTGAGGACTACCGGCTCCATATCATCGAGCCCCAACTCCTCCTCGACTACGCGACGGACCTGCTCTACTTCCTTACCGGCCTTCCCTGAGATATCGCGGCTCATGGCTTCGGGGTCGAGCACCTGGCAGACCTCGAGGCCGCCCCCGATCCTGCGCTCCCACCACCACTCGGCGCGGACGCCGGTGAAGTTCTCGCGCACGAGCGCGTCGGCTCTGTCGGCGAGATACTGGTTGAGTCGCTCGGGCATGAGCCCTTTATACCAGCTCTCGAGGCTTACCCGGGAGGAGCGGCTCCTATACAATGCGATCAGGGAAGGAAGCGCAGGAGAGGCTCCCATGCTGCTCGTCAAGAATTCCATGACCCGCGAGGTCGTGACGCTCTCGCCGCAGACGACCGCGGGAGAGGCGCTCGCCCTGTGCAGGGAGCGCCGGATAAGGCATCTGCCGGTCCTGGAAGGTGGCCGGCTCGTCGGGATCGTCTCCGACAGGGACCTACGCTCGGCTACCCCCGCTCTCGGCGACCCCGCGCGCGCTGAGGCTCTTGGGAAGATCCTGGTCTCCGAGGTCATGGCGCACGAGGTGACGACCGCGCGGCCCGACGATCCCATAGAAGAGGCGGCGAACACGATGCGCGAGAGGAAGATCGGCTGCCTGCCCGTCGTCGAGGACGGGGTACTCGCCGGGATCGTCACCTCCTCGGATGTGATGGAGGCGCTCGTCTACCTCATGGGGGCGCATGAGCCCGGCAACCGCCTGGAGGTCGTCATGCCCGACCGCCCCGGAACCCTGGCCGGGGTGGCGGGGATCTTCGGCGAGCTCGGGATCAACATCGTGAGCGCCGTGGCGGGACCGCGCCACCCCATGCCCGATAGCCCGGAGCCGGGCCGCGTTGCGGTCTTCCGCGTGGACACTATGGACCTCAGGGAGGCCGTGGAGATACTGGAGCGCGCCGGCTACGACGTTCTCTGGCCGCCGAGACCATGAGCGGCCGGGCCGCCGTCGTACATGACGTGGCACTCGAGGCCTACGGGTTCGGCGGTGATCATCCCTTCAACCCGCTGCGCATCCGGATGACGCTCGAGCTCTGCGAGGCCCTGGGGTTCCTCGAGGATCACCCGTTAGTCGTCTCGGACCCGGCCACGGACGAGGACCTTACCACCGTCCACAGCCTGACCTACGTGCGCCTGGTACAGAAGGCCGGACGCGGCGCGGGGGGCCTCTCCGAGCTTGTGCACTACGGTCTCGGCACGGCGGACAATCCGATCTTCCCCGACATGCACGACGCCACAGCCCGCGTCGTAGGCGCGGTGCTCGAGGCGTGCCGCATCGTCATGCGCGGGGAGGCAGATCACGCGATGTGCATCTCCGGCGGGTTGCACCACGCCATGCGCTCGAGGGCGAGCGGCTTCTGCGTCTATAACGACGCCGGCGTCGCCATAGCGCGTCTCAAGGAGCAGCACCCCGGCCTCCGCATAGCCTATATCGACACCGACGCCCACCACGGCGACGGGGTGCAGTGGATGTTCTACGACGATCCCGAGGTGCTCACCATCTCCATGCACGAGTCGGGCCGCTACCTCTTCCCCGGGACGGGCGGCGTCGAAGAGCGAGGGCGTAATGGCGGGGTAGGATACTCGGTCAACGTCCCGCTCGAGCCCTTCACCGACGACGAGTCCTTTATCTCCTGCTTCGAGGACGTGGTCCCAGAGGTGCTGCGAGCCTTCGAGCCCGACCTCATCTTCTCCCAGAACGGCTGCGACGCACACGCTCTCGACCCCCTGACGCACCTCTCGGCGACGATGCGCCTCTACGAGTACATCCCTCGCCGCGTCCACGACCTGGCCCACGAGCTCTGCGACGGCCACTGGGTCGCTACCGGAGGCGGGGGCTACGACATCTGGCGCGTCGTCCCGAGAGCCTGGACCGCCCTCTGGGCCGCCGTCTCCCACCAGGACCTGCCGGAGAAGGTACCCGACGACTGGCTCGAGCTACGGGGCACGCAGAGCCCCGTAGGGTTGCCGCGCCTCATGCGCGACGATCCGATGGATTACCCTCCCACGGAGCGCGCGCCACACATCGCGGACCGCAACCGCAGGGTCACCGAGCAGGTGCTCGAGAAGGTCCTGCCCCTGATCCGTTGAGCCCCGAGTCGCCCCTGTGGTAGTCTCCAGGACCGGTGGAAAAGACACTCGTACACAACGAGGTAAAGGGAGGTAACCTCTCCGTTGTCGGCTCGACTGTGAAGCCCGCGCCGGCCCCCAAGGAGACGACGGAGCGCCGCGTCTCCGAGGAGCCGCCCTACAAGGTGATCCTGCACAACGACGACTATACCCCGATGGAGCACGTCGTCGAGGCGCTAAGAAAAGTGATCCCCCGCATGTCCGTCAGACGGGCAGTGGACATCATGCTCGAGGCCCACACCAAGGGCAAGGCCGTCGTCACGAAGACCCACAAAGAGCTCGCCGAACTCTACCAGGAAGGCTTGAATAACGAGGGTCTCATCGCGAGCATCGAGCCGGATTGAGGGCACCCAGCTCAAAGAGGAGGGCCTCAAAGGCCCCGAGATTAGTCTTAACCACCGATCTGGCTCATCGTGCGGTTGCGTGACTCCTCGGGGAGCGTAAGGCCCGCAGCCGGTTTGATCCTCGCCGTCTCCCACAGCACCTTGTGGATCGCCGGGATCGGATCGGGGCTACGTATCGCGTCCTTGACAGGGACGTCCAGGTCGGTCAGGAGGCAGGGGTGGATCTTGCCGTCAGCCGTGAGCCTGAGGCGCGAACAGCGGGCGCAGAAGGGTTCCGAGACCGGCGTGATCACCCCAAACGTGCCAGGAGCGCCATCGAACTTGAACTCGTCGGCTGGGGCTGCCGGGTCTTCCTTCTCGACAGGGCTCAGGTCGCCTAGCTCCGCTTGCGCCCTCTCCAGGATATCCCTTCCTGAGATAAACAGCGAGCGGAAGCGGGAGCCGTCGGTGTCGCCGTTTAGGGGCATGAGCTCGATAAAGCGGACGTGCATCGGGTACCTCAAGGTGAGCCTCGCCATATCCGCGATCTCGTCGTCGTTTACGCCGCGCATGGCCACGGCGTTTATCTTTACGGGAGAGAGCGGCGTCTCGAGCGCCGCCATTATGGCCTCCCAGACCCTGTGGAAGTGGTCGCGGCGCGTGATAAAGGCAAATTTCTCGGGCTGGAGGGTGTCGAGGGAGATGTTTATGCGGTCGAGGCCCGCATCTACGAGGCCCTCCAGGTTCTCCTCGAGGAGGTAGCCGTTCGTCGTCATGGTCACGTCCTCGAAGCCCAGGTCCTTGAGCCACGAGACGAACATTACGACGCCGCGGCGAACGAGGGGCTCGCCGCCTGTGACGCGCACCTTGGTGACGCCGAGCTGCAAACAGGCTTCGGCGAAGGTCAGCATCTCCTCCAGGGTCAGGATGTGGCTCTTGTCCTGGAACTTGATGTCCTCGGGCATGCAGTACTGGCAGCGGAAGTTGCACCGGTCGGTGACCGAGATGCGCAGGTAGTCCATCTTGCGGTCGTAGCTGTCGATCAGTTGGGCCATGCCCGCCTTCTATAGCTTCCGGCCTGATTGTACTCTCTTGTGGCGCCTCTGTCGGAGAAGTGCCTGGCGTTCACAGGTAGTACCTGGCGACGACGTAGGCGGTGGCTATGGCGAGGGAGACCAGGGTTACCGGGATGCCGTAGGCCATGAACCGGAGAAAGGAGATCCTCTGGCCCGCCCGTTCGCTCATGCCGGCTACGACCACGTTGGCCGAGGCCCCTATGAGGGTCAGGTTGCCGCCGAAATCTGCCCCCAGAGCCAGCGCCCACCACAGCGCTTTCGTCTTGGCTTCCGAGAGCCCTTCCGCCTCGGCCAGGTCGCGGATGACCGGGATCATGGTCGCCGTGAAGGGGATGTTGTCCACGATGCCCGAGGCTATGCCGGTGCCCCAGATAACGATAATCGCTGTGGCCACAGAGTCCCCTGGAGCCACCGCGGTGAGTAGCTGCGCTATCTTGTCTATAAACCCGGTGACCTCCAGCCCGCCGACCATCACGAAGAGCCCGACGAAGAAGAGCAGCGTGGGCCACTCGACCCCGTGCAGCACCTCTTCGATGTCGCTCCGGGTGTAGAGTATGATCCCGGCGGCTCCGAGGAGAGCTATGGTGGCCACCTCGAGGTGTAGAACCCCGTGCAAGAAGAACGCCAGGATGACCAGGGCGAGCACCGTCAGCGATCTGCGCAGCAGTACCGAATCCCGGATGCTCCCCTCGGCGTCCATGGCTGCGATGGCCTCTTCGGCCTCCTTGCTGGTGTGAAGTTGCTTGCGAAACAGCAGGTAGAGGACGCCCAGTACCGGGGGCAACGTGAGGATCACTACCGGGGTGAGGTTGAACGCGAACTCCGCGAAAGAGAGACCGGCTGCGCTTCCGATCAGGATGTTGGGTGGGTCGCCAATGAGGGTCGCCGCCCCGCCCACGTTGGAGGCCATGACCTGTGTCAACAGGAACGGCACGGGGTCCGAGTCGAGCGCGTCTGCGATCACGAAGGTGACCGGGACCATGAGGATCACCGTGGTGACGTTGTCCAGGAACGCCGAGAGGAACGCCGTCACGAGGGCGAGGAGGATCAGGATCCTCCCCGGGCGGGCCTTGCCCCATTGGGCGCTCTTTATGGCCAGGTATTCGAAGACGCCGGTCTTCTCCAGGACGGCTACGATCACCATCATGCCAGCCAGGAGCCCGATGGTGTTCCAGTCGATGAACTCTGTAGCCGCCTCCTCCTGATCGACTATGCCGAAGGAGATCAGGATGGCCGCTCCCAGCAGCGCCAGGACCGTACGGTTCACAAGCTCGAGCGCGATCAGCAACAGGACCACGGCGAAGAGCGCGACGGCGAAGATCTCTTGCATACTGATTTAAGATTAGCAGATGGTGGTCCAGTGATCCGCGAGATAGGAAAAGGTCCCGCCTTCTCAGGGAGGGCCTTGCCAGAGATCGGGAGGTAAGGGTGAGCAGCGAAGAGACACCCCGGCGCGATATACAGGTGGAGAAGATCATGCGCCCCGCAGTGAGCGTGAGCCCGGACACTCCGGCCCGCGAGGCGCTCAAGATCATGCGGGACACCAACATCCCCGGCGTCCCCGTGGTGGGCGCGGACGGAAAGCTCGAAGGGTTCGTAACCGACGGACACCTTCTGGAATCCGCGCTTCCCCAGTACATGAAGCTGATGGACTCACTCTCTTTCGTGCCCGAGAGCGCGGACAAGTGGGTGCACTACCTCACCGAGGCGGCCGACAAGCCGGTCCGGGAGGTGATGAGCCGCGAGGTCTCGCGGATAGAGCTTGGCAGGAGCGAGCTCGCCGTGGCTCACAGGATGGTCCACGACGGCGTCTCGAGCGTCGTGATCACCAGGGGCGATGAGGTCGTGGGCATCGTGAACCGCCTCGATCTCTACGCCGCGATAGAGGGCATAGACTGAACTTGGTGGTGCCCTAGCCTCTCCCTACCCCCGGCCGGCGGATTACTCTAATATGTTCGCTGGTAAGCACAGGGGTGAGGAGGAGGGTGATTCCGACGTGGCCCTCTCGGTCGCGGGGGACAGGCTAGGATGATGGTCTTTGCCCTGGTCGTGTTCCTCGTCGTGCTTGCCGCGTTCGCCCTGGACCTCATCCACCGCACGCCGGCGGCTCTGGCGGGCGGCATCTTGCTGGTCATGGTCGGGGCGATCAGCGAGCACGAGGCCATAGAGTCTGTCCACTGGGAGACTTTGGGTCTTCTGGTCGGGATGATGATCCTGGTCGGCATACTCAAGGACTCGGGCATTTTCGGCTTCATAGCCATAAAGAGCGCCCAGGCGGCGAAGGGGCACCCCGGGCTGGTGCTGGTCTACCTGGCCTTTATCACCGCGGTTCTATCGGCGTTCCTCGACAACGTGACCACCGTGCTCCTGATGTTCCCCGTTACCATGGTCATCGCCCGCATCCTGGAGGAGGACCCCATTCCTTACCTCATAGTGGAGGTGCTGGCGTCGAACATCGGCGGGACAGCCACGCTCGTCGGTGACCCGCCCAACATCATTATAGGCACGGTTGTAGACGAGCTGACGTTCATGGACTTTATAGTCAACCTTACGCCCCCGATTCTCATAATACTAATCGTTACTTTGGGGATTGTGTGGCTGGTGCATGCGCGGAAGCTGAGCACCACAGAGGAGGACCGCGAGGAGATCATGGCTCTGGAGGCGATATCCGAGATCAAGGACCGGACCTTGCTGGTGCGCTCCGGTACCGTGATGTTTCTCACGGTGATCGCCTTCTTCCTCCAGCAGGTGACTGGTTTCAGCCCTGCCATCGTGGCGCTCGCGGGGGCCGTCGTCGCGATGTTGGTGTGCGGTCCGGAGGTCGAGAAGGTCCTGCACGAGGTGGAGTGGCCGACCATCCTGTTCTTCGTCGGCCTGTTCGTGATGGTGGGAACCCTGGAGGCCACGGGGTTTATCGAGATGGTGGCCGAGTCCCTTGCCTCCGCCTCGCAGTCTCTGGCGGTTACGGCCCTCATCGTGATGTGGGGTAGCGGTTTCGCCTCGGGCATCGTGGACAACATCCCCTTCACGGCGACGATGGTCCCGGTGATCGAAGAGCTTGCCCACGCCCGCGGGTACGACGCCGCCACCGTCGAGCCCCTGTGGTGGTCGCTCTCTCTAGGGGCCTGCCTGGGCGGAAACTTCACCCTCATCGGGGCTTCGGCGAACCTGGTCGTGGCCGGGCTGGTCGGGAGGGAGGGGATGTCGTTCAGCTTCTGGCGTTTCTTGCTTTGGGGTTTCCCGATCACGCTGGTGGCCCTGGTGATATCCAGCGCCTGGGTACTGATCGTCGAGCTCTGAAGCGCGCCCGGCGCCGGGCTACCGTCTCCCTCGGCGAGCCTCCCCAACCGAGATGCTCGGCGCAGTTGGGTCGAACCGCCTTCCCGCACCGCCACCGCTCCTGGGGTTTCAGGTACTTTCGTGAACCGGCAGTCACCTATCCCTTGCCCGTGAGCGCTGCGCACACGGCCAAGCCCTCCGCGCGCCTGAGCGCCTTGAAAGCCTGTGGATCGCCCACGGGCGGGGCGATCTGCGCGTTTATGGACACCGTGGCAGAGCGCTTCCCGTTGGGGCTGGCCGCCATGAACTGGGTGTAGCCAGAAGTGTTACCGGTGTGGCCCCACACGGTCCCGCACTTGGTTTCATAACGGAAAAGCGCCAGGCCCGCCGAGTTCTTTCCTGGGCCGAGCGGGTCGGAGCTCCCGCCCTTGAACACCTTGCGCTGTTGCGCTCGTGTCTGCAGGTCGTAGAGCTTCCCCTTCACGTATCCCCGGATAAAGGTGTTGAGGTCCGAGGGCGTCGACACTACGCTCCCCGAAGCCCAAGCCCATCCGGCGGCTGCGATCTTGCTGACGTCTTCGGGCGGGCGTTCGGAGAGGTCATAGCCGTGGATGAAGGGCGTCCCGAGCCGGGTCCCGGATGGCAAGGAGGTCTTCCGCAGACCCAGCGGTGCGTAGACCTGCTTCCGGAGCTGGTCCTCGTACGTCTTGCCCGTGGCTGCCTCGACCATCAGCGCCACGGCTATGTTGTCAGAGTTGGAATATTCGTACTTGGTACCGGGAGCAAACCGCAGTTTGCCGCTATTGAGGTCGTAGGCGTAGGTGAGCAGCTTCTCCGGCGGTGGGGCGTGTGTGAGGCTCGCCAGCAACGCGTTTCGAAAGGCGTCACTCTTCGGGAAGTCCGGCAGCCCGCTGGTGTGGTTGAGCAGCTGCCTGAGCGTTACCTTCGACCAGGTGCGGGGAGGCGGCTCTGGCAGGTCCGAGAGGAGATCACCGATCGTGTCGTCCAGGGAGAGCGCGCCTTTGCTCACCAGGGAGAGCGCGGTTGCGCCGCTGAAGGCCTTGGCCGCACTCGCTATGCGCATGCGGTCCTGCACATTCATGCGCCTTTCGTTTTTC
>DASTQK010000225.1:0-6069 GCA_035761765.1 Rubrobacteraceae bacterium | reverse complement strand
AGAAAAAGGCTGCACAGGCGTACGCAGAGAGGTTCGACGAGGACCCCGAGCTGGTCGCGAGCGCCCCGGGTCGCATCAACCTGATCGGCGAGCACACAGACTACAACGGCGGCTTCGTCCTGCCTTGCGCCGTCGACCGCCGCGTGGCCCTTGCCGCCGCCCGCGGCGGCGGCGAGCTCTACTCCACGAACTTCGACGAGATGCGCCGGCTCGACGAGGCCAGAGACGGTTCCTGGGCGGACTACCCGCGCGGGGTCGCGTGGGCCTTGGATGAGAAGGGTCACGAGGCAGGTAACTTCCGGGCGGTTTACGCTGGGGACGTGCCCCTCGCGTCGGGGCTCTCCTCCTCGGCGGCGATAGAGGCGGCGACGGCTCTGGCCCTCGACGCGCTTTTCGGGCTTGGCCTGGACAGGAAGGAGCTGGCCGTGCTCTGCCAGAGGGCCGAGAATGTGTTCGTCGGGGTCCAGAGCGGCATCATGGACCAGTACGCCTCACTGCTGTGCGAGGCGGGGTCCGCGCTTCTCGTGGACTGCCGCTCGCTGGAGGCCGAGAGCGTGCCGGTAAACCTCGAAGAAGCGAACCTAGCCCTGCTAGTCTGCGACACCCGTGTCGAGAGGGGCCTCGCCGACACCGGCTACAACGACCGCCGCGCCATTTGCGAGAGGGCGGCCGCTGCCCTTGGCGTGGAGCAACTGCGCGACGCCGGGCTGGAGGAAGTGAGCCGCCTCTCGGGCGAGGAGCTCATACGCGCCCGGCACATCGTCACAGAGAACGCGCGGGTGCTCGACGCCGTGGCGGCGCTGCGGGCGGGGGATTTCCCGGCGCTCGGGCGTCTCATGTACGCCTCCCACGCCTCGATGCGCGACGACTTCGAGATCTCCACGAAAGAGCTCGACGCCTTCGTGGAGATAGCCGAAGCTGAAGGTGCACCTGGAGCCCGGCTTACCGGCGCCGGCTTCGGCGGTTGCGCGATCGCGCTGGTGGAGACCGGCAAGACCGGGAGGCTCGCGCGTGCCGTCAGGGAGACGTTCGAGGCCCGCGGCTTCGAGGATCCCATCTTCTACGAGTTCGTGCCGGCGGCCGGGGCCGAGGTGGCGCGGTGAGCCGCAAGTCCAGGCGCGAGAAACTGCGGGACGTCATGGACCGGCTCGGGCTTGGCGCGCTCCTGATGCAGAGACCCGCCAACTTCGCCTGGTACACCGGCGGCGCAGACAACAGGGTGGACCACGCAGCAGCTCTGGGCGTGGCGGGCATTCTCCTCACCCCGGACGCCGAGTACGTCCTCACGGACAATATCGAGGCGCCCCGGATGCGCGGTGAGGAGACGCCGCGCTTCGAGATCGTCGAGCATCGCTGGTACGAAGGACCCGAAACCACGCTGCGAGCCCTGATCGGAGACTCCCCGCTCGGCACGGACTTTGCCGCCGGGTACGGCCGGGAGGTGGGGGAGGAGATATCGCCTCTCAGGTACGTCCTGGACGGCGCGGCGATCGAGCGCTACCGGCGGCTCGGCGCCGACGCCGCCGCGGCGGTCTCGGAGGCCGCAGCGTCCGTAGGTCCTGGCACAGATGAGCGCGAGGCAGCAGCGAACCTGTGGGCGGCCTGCCGGCGGCGTGGGATGTACGCGCCCGTGCTCATGGCTGCCTCAGGGGCGCGGATGGGGCTCTACAGGCACCCGATCCCTAAAGGAGGCACGCTGGGCCGCAGGGCGATGCTAGTCGTCTGCGCCGAGCGCGGCGGTCTCTACGCAAACCTGACCCGCATACTGGACTTCGAGGACCCCGACCCCAAGACGGCTCGCAGGCAGCGGGCTTGCGACGCCGTCCTGCGGCGCATGAGGGAGGCCACCCTTCCCGGTCGCACGCTCGCCGACACCCTCTCCGACTGCCGCCGTTTCTACGCCGAAGAAGGTTTCCCGGACGGCTGGAGGGACCACCATCAGGGCGGCATGACCGGTTACGCTTCGCGCGAGATCGTGGCCACGCCCGAGACGCGGGAGGAGATAGAGCTTGGCCAGTCCTTCGCCTGGAATCCCTCGCTGCGCGCCGCGAAGGCCGAGGAGACCTTCGTGCTCACCGGGGACGGACCGGAGATCCTGACCGGCTCTGGGCGCACCCAAGTTGCCGGATAGGGCAGCGGGCCGGTTTTGCCAGGTGGTGGGCGGGGTAAATAGCCGCGTCAAGCGAAACCGAACGGAGGGAACGATGCCACAACGGGTCGAAGGAAGCATAGAGGTAGAGGCGCCGGTGGGAGAGGTCTACAACTACTGGCAGACCCTCGAGAACCTGCCCCAGTTCATGACCAACGTCGAGGACGTGCGCTCTACGGGCCCGGACACGACCCACTGGAGGGTCAAAGGGCCGCTGGGCACCAGCCTGGAGTTCGACGCCAGGACCACCCAGGACCAGCCCAACGAGGCCATCGGGTGGAACACCGAGAACGGCGAGGTCCAGACCTCAGGCCAGGTGCGCTTCAGGGAGGTTACCCCGAACCGCACCCGCGTCGAGGTCCAGATGAACTACTGGGACGCGCCAGGCGGCAAGGCCGGCGAGGTAGCCTCCAGGATCGTCGCGAACCCCCAGGTCATGGTCCAGCAGGACCTGCATAACTTCAAGGAGATCATCGAGGGTACCGCTACCCCAGAGGAGGTCCAGCAGCGTCCGGCGGCGGCGACCGCCCAGAGCAGCCTCGTCGCGTTCCTTACCTCGGGGACGGGGCTCGTGTTCGTCGGCGGTGGACTGGTCCTGTGGCTGCTGCTGCGCCGTCGGCGCTCCCGCAAGAAGTCCCGCATCGTCTTCGAGTTCTAGTACGGCGAGGGCCTCGTCACGAAGAAGCGGGGCGGTCCCGAAAGGACCGCCCCGCTTCCGTTCTTTCATGTCGGGCTAACCCAGGGAGATGTTCCCGAAGATCAGGACTTGGCGCCCCGTATCGAAGTAGATGGTCTTGCTTTTCTTGAAGAGATCCATCAGAACGTCGGAGTCCTCGGCCGGTGGCCGGATGGCGTACTCCTCGGCGCCGTCGTCCAGGATCAGCTGGAACGAGAACTTGCCGGGCGCGCCGCGCTCCTGCTCGCTCCAGTTGGCATGCACGTTCGTGACCTGGCGGACGGTTATCTGCTCCTCCAGGTTCCTCTCCGGTGCGGGATGAGTGTCGGCCACGGATATCCCTCCTATCTGGTACTCTCTACCCGAGCGATATATCGCTGGGGATGAGGACCTTCCGGTCGAGGTCGAAGTAGACGGCCCCGCTCCGCTTGAAGAGCTTCAGCATCACCTTGGCATCGTCAGCCGTAGGGCGCAGGACGTACTCCTCGGCGCCGTTGTCCAGGATCAGCTGGAAGGTAAAAGCGCCGGGCGCGCCGCGCTCTGTCTCCGTCCAGGACGCTTGCACGTCGGTCACCTGTCGGACCCTAATGGTCTGCTCGGTGTGTTGCTCCTGCCGATCTGCCATCGGACCTCCCTGCTCGTGCCCACTTCCGACGGCACATTCTTGCCCGCTAGGAGCGCATCGAAACCATCGCGGGCTAAGCTGCGAAGACCCTGTCCACTTTGGCGGCGAGGACGAAGTCGCTCTCTGTGAGGCCATCTATCTTGTGGGTGAAGATGGTGATGGCGGCGCGCCCCCAGCCGAAGTCTATGTCGGGGTGGTGGGCCTGCTCCTCGGCGAGCTCGCCCACCCGGTTCACGAAGTCCAGCGCCTCTCCGAAGTTCCGGAAGCGGAACTCGCGCCTCAGGTGGTGCCCCTCGACGACCTCCCAATCCGGCAACTGGCGCTCGAGCTCCTCGAGCTCCTTCCCCCGAAGCGGGGGCACGTCTCCCCTGCACGGCACGCACGTCTTGTCCGCGAGGTCGGACATCCTAGCCTGTCCTGGCGAACTGCTTCTCGTAGAGCTCCATCGCGTGCCGGACGGCGTCTATGGCAACTTCCGGGCCGTCGAAGTGTCCCACGTCTACCTCTTTGCCCTCCAGCACCTTGTAATCCTGAAAGAAGCGCTGCAGCTCGTCCATGCGGTGCTGGGGGAGCTGCTCGTAATGGTCGAAGTCCCGGTACTCCGGGTCGTCCAGGTGGACGCAGATAATCTTCTCGTCGTCCTGTCCCTCGTCCACCATGTGCATCATCCCTATCGGGCGCACCCGCATGATACTCAGTGCCTGGACCGCCTCCTGCATCACGACCAGCAGGTCGAGCGGGTCGTCGTCATCGCCTAGAGTGCGCGGGATAAAGCCGTAGTTGGCGGGGTAGATCACAGAGGAGTACAGGATGCGGTCCACCTTGAGGAGCCCCGAATCCTTGTCCAGCTCGTACTTGACCTTCGAGCCTTTGGGGATCTCGATCAGGGCGTTGAACTCCTCGGGGGCCCCTTCTCCCGTGGGGACGTCGTGCCAGGGGTGAGCCAACTGGAAACTCCTCTCGTTCGGGACGCCCTTCGAGCGGCCGTCATTATACACGAGCCCCTCCTGACCCTATGCTTCTAGCGGCGGGCGAGATACACGCCAAGGAGGATGATGGCTCCGCCCAAGATCTTGTCCACCCCGAGCCTCTCGCCGAACAGGATGATCCCCGAGACGACGCCGGTGAGGGTTATGAGGTACTGGTAGACGAGCACCCGGTTGGCCCCTATGCGGCTGATGCCTCTCTGCCAGGCGGCGAAGGCAAAGGCCGTAGCGAAGACCACCGAGAACCCGACGGCGGCCCACGCCCCGCCGTCCACGGACGGCCAGTCGAGGCCCGCGAGGTCGGGTGAGGCGAGCAGCAGGACGAGCGGGGCGCCGAAGAGCATCGGGTAGGTCGCGACCGCGAACGGGGAGTGGCGCTCCAGCATGCGCATCGAGAACACGGTATAAGCCCCAACGGTAACGGCGGCGACCAGTACCAGAAGGTCCCCGAGGAGGCTGGCGTCCTCTGCCCCCACCAGACCTTCGCGGAAGACGACGCCCACGCCGAGTATGGAGAGCCCCACCCCAAGGAGACCCCACCGCGTCGGCCGTTCCAGCCCGAGTGCGAAACCCAGGAGCAGACCCCACACAGGGGCGGTGGCGAAGACGAGGCCGGTGTTGGCGGTGCTCGTCATGCTGACACCGTAGGTGAAGGAGGTCTGGGAGACCGCCACGCCGAGGCAGCCGAGCGTCGCCATCGGCAGCACGTCTCTCTTCCCGAGAGTGTTACCCGGCTCCAGCAGCCGCATCACGAGGAAGAGCAGTAGCCCCCCGACGAGGAGCCGGAACGCGACGATGGATAGCTGCGGGAGGTGCGAGGCGGCGTACTTCGTCGCCGCGTAGTTGCTCCCCCAGAAGACGGCGGCCATCACCAGCGATAGTTCGGTCAACGCTGCGGCTCTGCCCTTCTCACCGGTCATGAAGAAGGATTCTATACGCCCGCCTGAGACGCGGAAGTATCGGGGAGATCCTGCCGCACCCCAAGACGAGGGCTCTCAAGGCGCTGGCTTTGCGAACGGCGTGGCTGCTACACTGTCCGGGCTATGGAGGACTCGACACCCCGAACGAACGGCAACGGTCAGGGACACGGGAGGCTAGCCGTAGGCTGGTTCTCCTTCACGTGTTGTGAGGACAGCACAATCCTCTTTACGGAGTTGCTCAACGACCACCTCGAAGAATGGAGAAAGGTGGTCGAGTTCCGGCACATCAAGGCGCTCAAGACGAACAACTCGCTCAGCGAGCTCGACGTGGCTTTCGTCGAAGGAGCGATCTCGTCGGAGTCGCAGGCGAAAGAGGTGCGAGAGATACGGGCGAACGCGCAATACGTGGTGGCGATAGGGGCATGCGCCTGCACCGGACAGCCGTCCACGAGCCGGAACCAGTTCGCCAGCGAGCAGATCAACGAGAGGATCCAGTGGTATCTGAGCCACTTCGACTACGGCAAAGAGGTCAGGAGGCTCGACGAGGTCATTCGGGTTGACGACATGGTGCGGGGATGCCCGATGAAGGTGCCGTCCTTTTTGCAGACGCTCGAGAAGTACCTGGAACTGTTCGGTGTAGGTCATCATGCCCGATAGAAACATAGTCATAGACACGATAACGAAGATCGAGGGCAACGCCGGCCTCAAGGTCG
>DASTQK010000224.1:0-2913 GCA_035761765.1 Rubrobacteraceae bacterium | reverse complement strand
TCACCCGTCCGCGCTGTGTTCGCTCTGCTCGCCGCGGAGGTTGCCGGCCGCTCGACCATGCTGCTCTTGCTCGCGTCAGGCAAGCCGGCAAAGGCAGAGTCTTCATCGGTGCCCTTCGTCCGCTACCTTAGAGGGTGGCGCAAGACCGCCGGCGCGGCGCTCGCTCTGATAGCGCCTGCGGCCCTCCTGTTGCCTCTCGGGGGGCTCGCTCCGCTAGCCGTGCTCACGGTGCCTCTGACCGTGCTCCTCGCGCTACGCGTCTCGCGTCGGGCGTTCGGGGGGATAGGGGGTGACGTCGTAGGGGCGACAGGGGAGCTCGCAAGGGCGGTGCTGCTGGTCATCCTCTCCGCAACGCTCTAGCCCCGGCTCGAAGAAGCCGGGGCCAAGCCGGCCGCTCTAAGAAGCCAGTTCGTCGCCTGGCTTCATCACGCGGACGGTGACGCCAGGGGCTATCTCGCTTACGTGCTGCTGGAACTCCTCGGCCGTGCCCGGTGTGAACGGAAACGTCTGGTAGTGGATCGGGACGACGTGCCGTACGCCCAAAAGCCGCGCCGCGTGCGCCGCCTCGAAGGGGCTCATCGTCACCTGATCGCCGATAGGCAAGAGCGCCAGGTCGGGCCTGTAGAGCTCCCCGATCAGCTGCATGTCGCCGAAGACCGCGGTGTCTCCGGCGTGGTAGAGCCTGAACCCGCTCTCGAACTCGATGACGTAGCCCAGAGGCTCGCCGCCGTAGATGAGGCTGCCGTCGTCGAGCGGGATGCTCGAGGAATGGAACGCGTGCGTCGCTGTTACCTTGATGCCCCCGACCTCGATCGTGCCGCCCTTCTGAATCGGGATCCCATCCTCCACGCCCTGGCTCTGCAGGTAGACGAAGATCTCGAAGTTGGAGATTGCCGTAGCACCCGTCTGGCCCAACAGCGGCAGCACGTCGGAGAAGTGGTCGAAGTGGCCGTGGGTGATGAGCATGGTGTCCAGCTCGCTCACCCGCTTCAGGTCATCCGGCGTCTGGGGATTATCTGTGAGAAAGGGGTCTATGATGATCTGCTCGCCGCCGGCGGTAGTGAACTGGAAGGTCGAGTGACCGAGGTAGGTGATCCTGGTTCCGCCTAGCATCTCTTCCACCGATTACCTCCATGTGCTGGCTTCCTACGAACTCGAGACTTGGACAATGTACCGTATACCCGCGGGGTTTTCGCCAGAAACTGTGGCCGCAGTGCTCCTGCGATACAGGGCTTCTCTCCCAGCCCCAGCCGGCTCGTGTCTGCATTCCGGCACGGACCGTTAGCCGGTAAGATAAGGCCTGGAACGAGCGAAGATGAGGGGTAAGAGTTGGGTTACCTTCCGATAGAGGACCATGGGATCGTAGGTGACCTGCACACGGCGGCGCTCGTGGGCACGGACGGGACCATAGACTGGCTGTGCCTTCCCGCCTTCGATTCCCCGAGCGTCTTCTGTTCCATACTCGACGACGAGAAGGGCGGTCACTTCAGGCTGCGCCCGATGGACTACACCCGCAGCCAGCAGCTGTACCTGCCCGACACCAACGTGCTCTTGACCAGGTTCCTCGCCCCGCAGGGGATGGCCGAGATCCTGGACTTCATGCCGATACTCGAAGGCCCCGCAAGCCGCCACCGGCTGGTGCGCAACGCGCGCGTGGTGCGCGGGAGGATGACCTTCGAGGTCGAGTGTCGTCCCGCCTTCGACTACGCGCGCAAAGAGCACTTCACCTCGGTCGGGAGGACGGGGGCGGTCTTCGCGTCGCTCGGCTCGTCCCACGCCTCTCTGGGGCTCTCGACCGAGGTGCCGCTCCGGGAGAGACCGGGAGGCGGAGCCGGGGCACGCTTCACGTTGAGTGAGGGTGAGCGCGCCACGTTCGTCCTGGCGGAGATCGAGGAGGGAGAGGGGCCTGGCGAGGTGCTCTCGGGGTGGGACTTCGAGGAGCTCCTGCGCAGCACGCTAGACTTCTGGCGGCGCTGGATCGCGAAGAGCACTTACCGTGGTCGGTGGCGGGAGGAAGTGCACCGCTCGGCGCTGGTACTCAAACTCATGGTCTACGACCCGACCGGGGCTCTGGTAGCAGCTCCCACGATGGGATTGCCGGAGAGGATCGGGGGCGAGCGTAACTGGGACTACCGCTACACCTGGCTGCGCGACGCCGCCTTCACCCTCTACGCACTTCTCTCCATCGGCTTCGACGAGGAAGCCCGTAACTTCATGGGTTACCTCAGGGCTCGCTGCGAGTGCGACTCTGATGGTCTCTTGCAGCCGCTCTACGGCATAGACGGCCGCAAGAGCATCGCCGAGGCGGAGTTGGATCACCTCTCAGGCTACATGAACTCCCGCCCGGTGAGGCTCGGCAACGCCGCGTACCTCCAGGTCCAGCTCGACCTCTACGGGGCTATCCTGGACGCGGCTTACCTCTACAACAAGCACGGTGCTCCCCTGGACCACGACCTCTGGCAGAACCTGCGCAGGATACTAGCCTGGCTCAGCGAGAACTGGCAGAACCCGGACGAGGGGATCTGGGAAGTCCGTGGCGGCAAGCGGCAGTTCGTCTCCTCGAAGGTGATGAGCTGGGTCGCCCTCGAGCGGGCCGGGCGCATCGCCCGCCAGCGAGGACTGCCAGCGGGGGACGGGCGCTGGATCTCAGAGCGCGACAAGATCTATGAGGAGATTATGGAGAGGGGCTGGAACCCCGAGAAGAAGAGCTTCGTTCAGCACTACGGTTCGGATGCGCTCGATGCCTCGCTGCTCCTGATGCCCCTCACGAAGTTCGTCGGGCCGACCGACCCTCGCTGGCTCTCGACGCTCGATCAGATTCAGAGTGAGCTTACCTACGATACCCTTGTGGACCGCTACAAGACGAAGGGAGCCGCGCCCGACGGCCTGAGCGGCGAGGAGGGGAGCTTCAGC
>DASTQK010000223.1:0-10196 GCA_035761765.1 Rubrobacteraceae bacterium | reverse complement strand
GATCTCCGCTTCGTCCGGGAGGATGACGGGACGCTGAGGGTTGGAGCCCTCGCCCGCCACAGGGACCTCCTGGAGACCCCGGTGGTGAGAGAGCGTTACACGCTGCTCGCTGACGCGGAGAGGTTCATAGCCGACCCTCTGGTGCGGAACATGGGCACCGTGGGCGGCTCCTTCGCTCACGCTGACCCTTCGGAGGATCTGCCGGCGGCGTTCGTGGCGCTCGGGGCCGAGGTGGTGGTTCGCGGGCCGGACGGGGAGCGGACCATCGCCGTCGAGGACCTGGCAGTGGGACCCTTCGAGACGGCTATCGAGCCGGACGAGATCCTCACGGAGGCCAGGGTACCGAGGGCGCCCCACGGGAGCTCCTACCTCAAGGTGGAGCGGCGGGCCGGCGACTACGCCTCGGCTGCCCTCGGGGTCGCGCTGTGGATGAACGAGGAGGAGATAGAGGACGCCCGCATCGGGATGTGCGGTGTAGGATCCACCACGCTCAGAGCCCGGGAGGCCGAGGAGGTGCTCAGGGGGCAGAAGCCGGAGCAGGAGCTCTACAAGCGAGCCGCCGAGCGGGCGGCGCAGGAGTGCGACCCGCCAGATGATGCTCGGGGCACGCCGGAGTACAAGCGGGACCTCGTGCGGGTCCTGGTCGTGCGGGCCATGGAGCGGGCCGCGGGCCGAGCTCGCGGCGGCACCGGGGACCGGACGGCTGACGGGAGGTAGGGGGTGCCGTGAGGATACAGGTAAACGTCAATGGCGAGGTGCGTGAGGCCGACGTGGAGCCGCGCCTCCTGCTCGTCCACTTCATCCGGGACACCTTAGGGCTAACCGGGACACACTGGGGCTGCGACACCTCCAACTGCGGCGCCTGCACCGTGCACCTCGACGGCGAGCCCGTCAAGTCCTGCACCGTTCTCGCCGTGCGGGCCAACGGGCACGAGGTGACGACCATCGAGGGGGTGACCCCCGGCGGCGCGGACCTCAGCCTCTTGCAGCAGGGGTTCAGGGAGGAGCACGGACTGCAGTGCGGGTTCTGCACTCCGGGCATGATCATGACGGCTACGGCGCTGCTCGAGCGCACCCCGCGCCCGACGGAAGACGAGATCCGGGAGGCCATCTCCGGCAACCTGTGCCGGTGCACGGGCTACCAGTACATCATCAAGTCGATCGAGTGGGCCGCCAAGCACGGCGCGCCCACCCGGGTGGAGGTGATGCCGTAATGGCCGTCGAGACCAGAGGGGGGCACACCTTCGGCGACCGGATGCCCCGCAAGGAGGACGCGCGCTTTATCCGCGGCAGGGGTCATTACGTCGACGACATCCAGCTCCCCGGAATGCTCCACTCGGCGATCCTGCGCAGCCCCTTCGCCCACGCCAGGATAAACAGCATCGACGTTTCGGCCGCTCTGGAACACCCCAAGGTCCGCGCCGTCATCACCGGGAAGGATCTGGAGGAGCAGGGGCTCGCGTGGATGCCCACCATCGCCGGGGATACTCAGGCGGTCCTCGCCACAGACAAGGTTCGCTTCCAGGGACAGGAGGTAGCCTTCGTGGTGGCCGACGACAGGTACTCGGCCCAGGACGCGCTCGAGCTGATCGAGGTCGACTACGAGCCGCTGCCGGTCATCGTCGAGACGCCCAGGGCCCTCGACGATGACGCTCCGGTCATCCGGGACGACAAGGCCGAGCAGACCAACAACGTCATCTTCGAGTGGGAGCACGGCGACAGGGAGGCCACGGAGCGCGCCTTCCGGGAGGCCGACGTCACCGTCAAGCAGGAGATGATCTACCCCCGCGTCCACCCGGCTCCGATGGAGACGTGCGGGGCCGTAGCGGACTACGACGTTGGCACGGGGAAGATGACGATCTGGATGACCTCCCAGGCGCCGCACGCCCACCGCACCCTCGCGGCGATAGTCACGGGTCTCCCGGAGCAGCAGATCCGGATAATCTCACCGGACATCGGCGGGGGCTTCGGCAACAAGGTCCCGATCTATCCGGGCTATGTGTGCGTGGCCGTAGCCTCGCTCGTGCTCGGCCGGCCCGTCAAGTGGATGGAGTCGCGCGCGGAGAATTTGATGAGCACCAGTTTCGCCCGCGACTACCACATGGTCGGCGAGATCGCGGCGAACAAGGACGGCGACATCCTCGGCGTCCGCGTCGACGTCCTCTCCGACCACGGCGCCTTCAACGCGCACGCCCAGCCAGGAGACATCTGGCCGATGGGTTTCTTCGCCATCTTCCCCAGCTGCTACGACGTCCCGGCGGCCTACGCCGCGGCGACGGGCGTCTACACCAACAAGGCGCCCGGAGGCATCGCCTACCGCTGCTCGTTCAGGGTCACGGAGGCCATCTACCTCATGGAGCGCACCATGGACGTCCTGGCCGACGAGCTCGGCATGGACCCTGTCGAGCTGCGCCGCAAGAACCTCATCCCCGCCGAGAAGCAGCCATACGAGTCGGTGATGGGCTGGACCTACGACGGGGGCGACTACCACGCCGCTCTGGATGAAGCGCTCAGGATCGCAGGCTACGAGGAGCTTCTGGAGGAGCAGAGAGAGGCTCGCGAGCAGGGCAGGATCATGGGCATCGGCGTCTCGACATTCACCGAGATCGTCGGCGCGGGGCCGAAGAAGAAGTGCCACATAGCCGGCATCGAGATGTTCGATTCCGCCGAGCTGCGTTTCCACCCGACCGGCAAAGCCGTCCTCAAGATCGGGGTCCAGAGCCAGGGGCAGGGGCACGAGACAACCTTCGCCCAGATCGTCGCCGGGGAGCTTGGGATCCCCGCCGAGGACGTGGAGGTCCACCACGGGGACACCGACAATACCCCGTACGGCCTCGGCACCTACGGCAGCCGCAGCACCCCTGTAGGCGGGGCCGCGACGGCGGTCGTCTCGCGCCGGGTCAGGGAGAAGGCGAAGAAGATTGCGGCTCATCTGCTGGAGGCAGCCGAGGGCGACCTGGAGTGGGTAGACGGCGGCTTCCAGGTCAAGGGCTCCCCTGGCCAGCGCAAGGAGATGGGTGAGATCGCCTTCGCGGCGTACACCAACACCCCGCCGGATCTGGAGGCCGGGCTGGAGGACGTGGCCTACTACGACCCGCCCGAGATGACCTACCCCTTCGGCGCGTACATCTGCGTCGTGGAGATAGACAAGGGCACGGGACAGGTAGAGGTCAAACGGTTTATCGCGGTGGACGACTGCGGCGTTCGCATCAACCCCATGATCGTGGAGGGCCAGATCCACGGCGGTCTCGCGCAGGGCGTAGGTACCGCTCTGATGGAGGTCATCGAGTTCGACGAGGAGGGCAACCACCTCAACAGCAACTTCATGGACTACCTGATCCCCACCTCGATGGAGGTCCCCAAGGTGTGGGAGACGGGCGAGACGGTCACGCCCTCCACCCACCACCCGCTCGGCGCCCGTGGCGTCGCCGAGTCGCCGACGGTCGGCTCGCCCGCCGCGGTCGTCAACGCCGTGGTGGACGCGCTCTCGCCTTACGGGGTGCGCCACGTGGACATGCCGCTCAAGCCGGCCAGGATCTGGGGCATCCTGCGCGAGAACGGGGTGGAGCCGTTCTAGATGGACCATCCGGCCGCCAACTCTCTCGCCCGCCGCGCCGACTCCCTGCGGCGCGCTGGCGAGCTTGCCCGCGCAGAGCGTCCCTTCGCCGTCGTGACGGTCGTCCGCACCGAGCCGTCTACCTCCGCCCGCGCGGGCAACCGGGCCATCGTCTACCCGGACGGAGAGATGGAGGGATGGGTCGGCGGCGGTTGCATACAGCCCACCGCCCGCAGAGAAGGGCTCGCCGCTCTGAAGAGCGGCGAGCCCCGGTTGGTCCGGATCACACCCGATACAGCGGCTTTTCAGCATAACGTCCACATGGCCCGGATGACCTGCGCCAGCGAAGGTACGGCGGATCTCTACATCGAGCCGTTCCTGCCCCGCCCGACGCTCGTCGCTGCGGGCGACTCGCCGCTTAGCGCCACCCTCGCCGCCATAGCGCCGCCGCTAGGGTTCAGATTCGTCGCGGTAGACGCCGCTGCGGGTCTGAACCCCGAGACCTTCCCCCGCCCGCGCGACACCTGGCTGGTAGTCGCCACCTTCGGGGAGTTCGACGAGGACGCGGTCGAGGCCGGGGTGCGGCTGAAGCTCCCCTACGTGGGTCTCGTCGCCAGCGAAACGCGGGCCGATAGGGTCCTCTCCGAGCTGCGGTCGCGGGGGCTCGAGGACGGGGAGTTATCTGTGGTGCGCTCGCCTGCGGGTATCCCGATCGGCGCGAGCGGACAGGAGGAGATATCGCTCTCCATCATGGCCGAGATCGTCTCCGTGAGGGCGAAGCTTTACCCCGGCCTCGGGCAGGATGAGACCGCGGAACCCGCCGCCCGGCCTCGGGAAGCCGTAGACCCCGTCTGCGGCATGACCGTCGAGGTGGCGGGTGCCCGGCACGTCGCCGGGTACGGTGGCAGGGACTACTACTTCTGCTGCCCCGGGTGCAAGCGCGCCTTCGAGGCAAAGCCCGAGAAGTACGTCTCCCCGATCTCCGCCTGATGGTCGTCGGGGTCGTGCTGGGGGCAGGGCGGTCGAGCCGGTTCGGCACCCCCAAGCAACTCCTGCCCTTCGGGGACACCACGATGCTCGGGCAGGTCGTCCGTAACGCCAACGCATCCACGCTGGACCGGGTGGTCGTGGTCCTGGGCCGCGCCTCGGCGGAGCTGCGCAACACGCTGGAGTTCGGGCGGGCGACCGTGGTGGAGAACACCGCCTACGGCGCGGGCTGCGCCTCGTCGCTGCTCGCCGGGATGGATGCGGCTGGCGAGGACTGCGAGGCCCTCGCGATGCTCCTCGGCGACCAGCCGGGCGTGAGGGCTCGGTTCATAGACTCGGTTCTCTCCGAGTGGCGCCTGAGACGCCCCTGGTGCGCCGTCACCTCTTACGACGGGGAGCTCGGGCACCCGTTCGTCTTCGCCCGGGAGGCCTTCGAGGACCTGCGTGGCCTGCACGGGGACAAGGCGGCGTGGAAGCTCATCGAGGCGTATCCGGGAAGGGTGCGCCGGATCGAGGTCGAAGCTCCGCTGCCTCCGGACGTGGACACCCCGGAGGATTACGAGCTGGCCCTCGCCCGCTGGCGGAGCGGTGCCTGAGGGGCGCGGGATCTCGGCCGTCCTCCTCGCCGCCGGGTCGGGGAGCCGGTTCGGCGGCAGGAAGCTTCTCGCACCGTACCGGGGGCGACCCCTGATCGAGAGCTCACTCGCGAACCTGGCGCAGGCCCCGGTGGACGAGACGGTCGTAATCGTCGGAGACGACGCGGATATGCTGCGCGCCGTCTGCGAACCTTTCGGCCACCGCGTCGTGGAGAACCCTGATTGGGAGCGAGGTCAGTCTACCTCGGTGCGAGCCGGGCTCCTGGCTCTGGGCCCGGAGGTCCGCGCGGCGGTCGTCCTGCTCGCTGACCAGCCGCTAGTAGGTGCGGGAGCGGTGGAACGTCTCGTGGCGGCGTTCGAGGGAGGGGCAAGGGTGGCGGTCGCGGTCTACGACGGCAAACGGCGTAACCCGGTTCTCTTCTCCCGGGCGATATGGCCGCTCCTTCTGGAAGAGCTCTCCGGAGACGAGGGAGCGCGGGCCGTTTTGCGGCGGCATCCGGACCTCGTGACGGAGGTTCCGTGCGACGGGGTGGGGGATCCGGCGGACGTTGACACCGCAGAGGACCTGCGTGACCTAGAGTTGATGCACGAGCAGGAGCTCCGCTTTAAGATGGGGTAAGAAGAGGAGGGGACTGGATCTTGCGCTCACAGGAGGAGGCACGATGAAGATAAACAACGAGTTCACGGTCAGCGTACCCATCCGGCAGGCGTGGGACGTCATGCTGGACCTCCAGAAGATCGCGCCGTGTTTGCCGGGAGCCGCCATACAGGATGAGAAAGGCGACGGCGAGTACGCCGGCACGATGAAGGTCAAGATCGGCCCTATCACCGCCAACTACAAGGGTACGGTGAAGGTCGAGGAGGCCGACGAAGAGAACCACCGCGCCGTGCTGCAGGCCACGGGCCGCGACGCCCGCGGACAGGGCACCGCCTCGGCGACGATAGTCTCCACCCTGCAGGAAGAGGGCGCCGAAAGCACCAAGGTCAACGTCGACACCGACATGCACCTCACCGGACGCGCTGCCCAGTTCGGGCGCGGCATCGCCCAGGACGTGGCGACCAAGATGCTTACCCAGTTCGCCGAGTGCCTGGAGCGCGAGATCTCCGGCGGCGCCACGCTGAACGAGAACGGGTCCGCCGAGAGCGCCGCACCCGCGGAGACCTCCGGGGGCTCTGGCGACGGCGCGGCTTCTCAAGAGGCGCCCACGGCCCCCGCCGGCGGCACCGCGGGCAGGGTCATAAGCAGCGAGGACCCGACCGTCATGGCCGGGGGCCCTGTCGAGGGAGCGGTCGTCTCGGACGGCGGCACGACCTCGGAGGCCGCCGGAGCCGCGCAGCCGGCCGCAGGAGAGGGTCCGCGCAGAGAATCCGAGGAGCCCGAGGCGTTCGACCTCGGCGCCGCGAGCCAGGAGGCGGTGCTAAAGCGCGTCGGGCCGGTGCTCTTGGGGCTCGGGTTGCTGGCGTTCCTGATCTGGCTGATCCGCCGGCGCTAGCCGAGGTACGAGACCACGCGGGCCATCCCGGTCTCCATATGGTAGGCGTTGTGGCAGTGGAAGAACCACTCGCCGGGGTTGTCCGCCACGAAGTCGAAGACCAGGCGGCCCATGTGCGCCTCGACGAGGGCCGTGTCCTTGAAGGGACCGCGGCCGGTCCCGTTCTCGACCTGGAAGAAGTGCCCGTGCAGGTGCATGGGATGCGCCATCATGCTGTTGTTCTCCAGCTCGAAGCGCACCCACTCGCCCTCGCGCACCTCCAGGGGCTCGGCGTCGGGATAGCGCTGGCCATCTATGGCCCAGACGTAGTCTCCGTGCCCGCCGGAGAGGGAGAGCCGGCACACGCGGTCGGGACCCCCGAGAAGGCGGTCCCTGGGGAAGGATCTCCCACCGGCATCCTTCAGGTCAGAGTAGGAGAGGAGCCTGCCCCGGAGTAGCTCTTTGGGCACGAAACCCGCCGGTGGCGGGGCTTCCCCGCCGTTTCCCTCGAAGCGGAGCAGGAGGCGGGCGAGACCGCTCTTGCCTTCGGTGGCGGCGGCGAGCTGCCGGACGCCCGTGCCGTTCGCCTCGAGGAGGACGTCGTAGCGCTCGCCCATCCCGATCCTCACGGCTTCGACGGTGACGGGCTCGACGGGCTGACCGTCAGTGTGGGTGACGGTCAGCTTGTGGCCAGCCGCCGCGAAGCGGAAGACGGTGTCGGCGGCGGCGTTGATGAGGCGCAGCCGGAGCCTCTCCCCCTCGCGGACCGTCAGCGTCTCGGGGTCCTGCGGCGGACGGCCGTTGATGAGGTAGAGGGGGTAGGGGATGTCGCCCGAGCCGCCCATCATCCCCCCGCCCATCATGCCGCCGCCGGAGCTTTGTAACGCCCTGAGAGCGTCATCGGGCGTACCCCCGGTCCCGTCGAGCCAGTCGTCGAGCACGATGGTGTGTTCGCGGTCGTAGTCGAGCTCCTCGTCTTTCGCCTCGACTACGAGCGGGCCATAGAGCCCCCGGTCCAGCTGCAGCCCGACGTGGGAGTGGTAGATGTAGGTCCCGGCCGTCGGCGCGACGAACTCGTAGAGGAACTCCTCGCCGGGTCCTACCGGTCTCTGGCTCAGGCCCGGCACGCCATCCATCCCGGTGGGGACAGGCAGGCCGTGCCAGTGGATGGTGGTCTTTGCCGGAAGCCCGTTCCTGAGATGGACCCGCAGGGTGTCGCCCTCGGTGATCCTTATCTCCGGTCCCGGGACGCCGCCCTCGTAGCCCCAGGTCCAGAGAACCCGGTCGCCTACGTCGAACTCTAGCGGCGCGGCGGCGAGAACGAAGTCTCGAGCTCTGCCGGTCGCCTTCGCACCTGGCAATCCGGGGAGCATATCCCCGCTGCCCGCGGAGAGGAGCCCGCAACCGCCCAGCGCCAGGGCGCCCGCGCTCATCCCCGCGAGCCCCAGGAACCGTCTGCGGCTCAGGGCTCGTTCGGGACCACCTGTTCGCGCGCTGGTCAACGCTGCCCGATCTCGACGACCCCGGTTCTGGCCTCCCCGCGCAAGACGCGGAGGCGCTCCTCGTACTCTCCGGCGTCTATCTCACCCCGGGCGAAGCGCTCGCGCAGGGTCTCCTCGGCCCGGGACACACCTCCCTCGCGGGGCTCGCTTCCGCCGCGTCCACCCGGGAATATCCGCATCACGGCCCAGACTATAAGCGCCAGGAGCCCGCCCCAGAACAGGAGCGGTATCAGCATCCACAGCCAGCCGAAGACGCCCCAGCCCTGGCCCATCATCCCGCCATCGAACGGACCCATCATGGTCGTCTCCTTCCGTCGCTTCTCCTGCTAGTACTCCAGTGTAGGACGCGAGCTTCAAGCCGGTCTTCAGCGGGCATCAAGATTCGATCAAGCTCCAGGGAGAGCGGCTCTCTACGGCTCGATTGAAGCTATCGGGCGCAGACTCACGCGCCCACCGGTCCAGACGCTGTCCCCGCAGAGTAGGGGCTGAAGCCGTGATCCGCGAAAGGCCAGCCTTTCGCATACCTCTCTTAGAGGTCGTCCTCGACGCCTTTGAGGAGGACGGCGTTCACGGCGACGATGATCGAGGAGAGAGACATCAGAAGCGCCGACCACTCGGGCCTGAGCATGATCCCGTATGCGGGGAAGAGCACGCCGGCGGCGACCGGGATCGCGAGCACGTTGTACACCGAGGCCCACACCAGGTTCTGCTTCATCTTCCTCACCGTAGCCTTCGAGAGCACGACGGCGCGCGTGACATCGAGCGGGTCGCTCTTCATCAGGACGACCTTGGCCGTCTCGATGGCGACGTCGGTGCCCGCGCCGATGGCTATCCCTATATCCGCCTGCGCGAGAGCCGGGGCGTCGTTTACGCCGTCGCCGACCATCGCCACCCGTTTGCCCTCTCTCTGGAGCTGCTCGACGTAGCGCGCCTTGTCGGCGGGGAGCACCTCGGCGAAGACGCGCTCGATGCCGAGCTCGCGCGCGACGGCCTCGGCCGTTCTCCTGTTGTCGCCCGTGATCATTACCGCCTCGATGCCCATCTGCGCGAGACGCTCGAGCGTCTCGCGCGCGCTGGGCTTGATGGTGTCGGCCACAGCGACGAGCCCTCCGGGTTCTCCGTCCACAGCGACGAACATCGGCGTCTTGCCCGCGCCGGCGAGCGTGGCGCCACGTCCCTCAAGCCCCGAGACGTCTACCCCGCTCTCGTCCATCAGCCTGCGGTTGCCAACGAGCACTTCGTGCCCGTCCACCTCGGCCCGGATGCCGTGACCGGCGACGGCCTCGAACCGTGCGGCGTCGCCTACTATCTCGACGCCCCGCTCGCGGGCGCCCGCCACAATCGCTTCGGCTAGAGGGTGCTCGGAGCTCTTCTCGGCCGGGGCGACGAGCCGGAGGAGGTCGTCCTCGCTCCATCCGTCCCCGGTCACGATGTCGGTGAGCGAGGGCTCTCCTTCGGTCAGCGTGCCCGTCTTGTCCAGGACGACTGCGTCTGTGCGCGAGACGTTCTCCAGGGTGGCTGCGTCTTTGATCAGGATGTTGTGACGAGCACCGATGCCGGTGCCGACAGCCACAGCAGTGGGGGTCGCGAGTCCCAGGGCGTCGGGGCAGGCTATGACGACAGCCGATATCGCGAACGTCATCGCCGTGATGGCCGCAGCTCCTCCCAGGAAGTACCACGCGAGAAAGGTAATGATGCCCGAGCCTACCGCCAGGATCACCAGGTACTCCGCCGCGCGGTCGGCGAGCCTCTGGCCCGGCGCCTTGGAGTTCTGCGCCTGCTGGACAAGCTCCACGATCTGGGCGAGCGTGGTGTCCGCGCCTACGGCGGTGGCCCGAAAACGGACGCTGCCGCTGCGGTTGATGGAGCCGGCGATAACATCGTCTCCGGGACGCTTCGTGACGGGCACGCTCTCGCCCGTCACGAGCGCCTCGTCGATGCTCGTCTCGCCCTCTGTGACCTCGCCATCGACCGGCACCTTGTCGCCCGGCCTAAGGACCACGACGTCTGCAAGCCGGACGTCGCTGCTCGGGATGGTGATCTCTTGGCCGTCCCTGATCACCGTGGCCTGGGGCGGGACGAG
>DASTQK010000222.1:0-19508 GCA_035761765.1 Rubrobacteraceae bacterium | reverse complement strand
GGCGACACACCCCGGAGACATCAGGCATCTGTGCGGCATAGCCCCGCCGCAGTTAGGGGTCTTGACCGCCATCTCGCCGGTCCACCTCGACTCTTTCGGCGGCCTCGACTCTCTGGCCGCCACGAAGGGCGAGCTGGCGCTCGCTCTCCCGAGCGACGGTGTCCTGGTGTCACCGGTCGCGGCCCCCGAAGCGGCCACGGGCTCGGGCCGGCGGCTGCGCCGGCGCATCACCTTCGGTCTGGAGGGCGCCGGGGACGCCGACCTGATCGCCACGCAGGTCGAGGAGCGCGAGGAAGGCCTCCGCTTCGTGGTCCGGCTGGAAGACCGGTCGGCCGAGGTTAGCTCCCCCGTCTTCGGGACCCACCTCGTCGAGCCACTGCTCGCCGCGCTCGGCGGCGCGCTCGCGCTCGGCCTCGACCTCGAAGAGTGCGCCAGGGGCGTCTCCCGGCTGCGGCGCACGGGCCTGCGGGGAGAGGTCTACAGGCTGCGCGACGACATCGTAGTCTACGACGACTCCTACAACGCCTCCCCGGCAGCAGTCGCAGCCGTTCTGCGCTACGGGGCGGATCAGGCCGCCCGCCAGGACCGGCGCCTCGTCGCCGTCCTCGGCGGCATGTTCGAACTCGGCGTCGCGGCCCGGGCCTACCATCAGGAAGCCGGGAGGTTAGCCGAGGAGGCAGGCGTGGACCTGCTGGTCTGCGTCGGGGACGAGGCACGCTGGTACGCTGAAGCCTTCTCCGGCAAGACGCTTTTCTACCCGGACGCCAGGGCGGCGGCAGGAGAGCTCGAGGAGAAGTTGAGGCCCGGGGATTACGTTGTCGTCAAGGGTTCGAGAGGTGTGGGTCTGGATGCTTTGACCAGAAAGCTAAAGGAGAGCCTGACCCTTGTTTAGCGTCGTGCTGGCGGCCGCCATAGCGTTTCTCGTGACGGTGGCGCTCGGGGCGACCTTCATCGAGTTTTTGCAGACGCGCAAGTTCGGCCAGTTCGTGCGGGAGGACGGTCCGGAGACGCACCTTATCAAGGCCGGTACGCCGACGATGGGCGGGGTCGTAATGCTGCTTGGCCTCGTCGCGGCGCTCGTGGTAGTGGCGCGGCTCAACGTGGCGACGCTGGCGACGCTCCTCATCGTCTCGGCGGTAGCGGGCATTGGCTTGTATGACGACTGGCAGAAGATCTCCAAGAAAGGGAGCGAGGGCTTGAGCGTGCGCTACAAGTTCATGCTCCTCACCCTCGCCGTCGTCATGGCCGACGTTCTCGCGCTGCGCTACGTTGGCGTCACGCAGACCATCGTGGTCCCTGGCTTCGACCGCAACCTTGCTCTCGGGCCCGGGGTGGTCGGGATCGCGCTCTTCAGTCTCTTTTTGCTGCTCGTGATCGTTGGCACTACCAACGCCGTGAACCTCACCGACGGGCTCGACGGGCTCGCCGCCGGGGCCGGGGCCATCGCGCTCGTGGTCTACACAGCGATCGCCTTTCTCGAGCGTCAGTACGACGTCGCGATCGTCTGCGGCGCGATGGTCGGGGCTATCGTGGGGTTTCTGTGGTACAACGCTCATCCGGCGGACGTGTTCATGGGCGATACGGGCTCGCTCGCCATCGGCGGGGTCCTCGCCGCGGCCGCCGTGCTCACCAAGACCGAGCTGCTCCTTCCGGTGGTCGGAGGACTCTTCGTCGTCGAGGCGCTCTCGGTGATCGTACAGTACGCGGTCTTCCGGCTCACCGGGCGCACGCGGCGCGTCTTCAAGATGGCCCCGATCCACCACCACTTCGAGATGGTTGGATGGCAGGAGAACAAGGTCGTGGTCAGGTTCTGGATCGTGCAGGCCGCGTTCGCCGCCTGCGGGTTCTTCCTCTATTACTATTTCCTCTACCAGTCGGCGGGGTGAGCCCGTGGTTACTCTGGTTTACGGGCTCGGAGAATCCGGGATCTCGGCGACGCAGGCCCTCGTGCGGGAGAACGAGCGGGTCAGGGTGGCGGACGCCGGCGACGACTACCGCTTGCAAAGAACCCTGAGAGAGCTCGGCGTCGAGGGTGTCCTCGGTGCGGGACCGGAGATCTTGAAGGAAGCGAACCGGGTAGTGGTGAGCCCTGGCATCCGGCCCCGGGACCCCGTGCTGCTGGCCGCTGAGGAGCGGGGAGTTCCGATCGTCTCCGAGGTCGGGCTGGGCCTCGAGATGCTCGGAGGCCGGGTCAGGGTGGCGGCGGTCACCGGGACGAACGGAAAGACGACCGTGGTGGACATGTTGCGCGGGATGCTCGACGGAGTGCCGCACGCCGTGGCCGGGAACTCGTGGCGCGCCCTGACCGGGTGCCTGGACGAGGTGCGCGAGGCCGGACTCCTCGTATTGGAGGTCTCATCCTTCCAGCTTCACTACCTGGAGCGGGCCGGCTTCGATGTCGCAGCGCTCTTGAACGCGCGGCCAGATCACCTGAACTGGCACGCCTCTTTCGAGGAGTACGCACGCGACAAACTGCGCGTCTTCGAGGGACAGGGACCGCAAGACCTCGCGCTCGTGAGCGCGCGAGATCCCGTGGGACTCGGAGCGGCGGACGAGCTCGCCACGGAGGTGCTGGTCGTGGGCGAGGGAGACACCGCGGTGCGTGGCGGACGGCTCACGCTACGGGGGTGCGAGATAGCAGCCGAGACGGAGCTGCGCTTCGCCGGAGCGCACAACCTCGAGAACGCGCTCTTCGCGGGCGCGGCGGCTCAGAGGCTGGGGGCTTCATTGGAGAGCATCCGGGCCGGTCTTCTCGGCTACCGGCTCAAGTCCCACCGCCTGGAGGTCGTCGCCGAGCGGGCGGGCGTTCAGTACGTGGACGACTCCAAGGCGACCAACCCGGCGGCGGTCGCCGCGGCGCTGAACAGCTTCGAGGAACCCGTCGTGCTGATCCTCGGCGGCTCCGAAAAGGAGACGGACTTCGCGGAGCTGCTGCCGCACCTCGCGAGATGCCGGGCGATCGTCTGCCAGGGCGAGGCCGGCCCCGGCATCTTCGAGCAACTCAGAGGCTCCGGAGACGTCTGCCGGCTGGTCGCTGACCTCCGGGAGGCCGTCGCGGAGGCCGCCTCGCTCGCCAGGGAGGGGGATGTCGTCCTGCTCTCGCCGGGCTGCGCGAGCTTCGACCAGTTCGCGGGGTACGCCGAGCGGGGAGAGGAGTTCGCCCGGCTGGTGGCTGAGCTCGCCGAGGTCCGGCGTTGACCGGCCTCCGCGCCAACCTGTTCTTTGTCTCTCTGGGCCTCTCGCTCCTGGGGCTCGTCATGGTGTATTCGGCGACCTACCGGGAGGTCGGCCCGCACTACCTCTTGCTGCGTGCCGGTCATGTGGTCCTCGGGGTTGGGGCCTTCTTCGTCGCTAGCCGGGTGCGTTACACGGCCTGGCGGAGGTACGCGCCGGTCCTCCATCTAGTGGTGCTTCTCGCCCTGATACTGGTGCTGGTGCCCGGGATCGGTGTGGAGGTCGGAGGGTCGCGCAGGTGGCTGGACCTCGGCCCCGTGAGCCTGCAACCGGGGGAGTTCGCCAAGCTGGCTGCAGTCGTGGGCTTGAGCTGCACGGTGGCGCGCGTCCCTCCGGGCTCGGGCCTGCCGCTGAGGCCGCTGGCGGTGGTGGGCGTGCTCTTCGGGCTCGTGCTCCTCGAGCCGGACTTCGGCACCTCCGTCGTGCTGCTCGCGGGCGCCGCCGGTGTGCTCTGGGCCTCGGAGCTCAGGACGCGCGACCTCGTGCTCTCCGCAGCCGCGGCCTTCGTCGCGCTCGTCGGGGTCATGATTCTCGCCCCCTACCGCCGCGAGCGGTTCATGACCTTCCTCGATCCCTGGGCCGTCGCGGACGGGTCGGGCTACCAGGTCGTCCAGTCCATGGTCGCTATCAAGGCTGGCGGTTTCTTCGGCTCCGGCGCGGGAGCGGGTAGCTGGGGGACCGCCGTGCCGGAGCTTGGGACGGATATGATCTTCGCGCTCATCGGCGAGGAGCTCGGGCTCCTGGGGATGGTAGTGGTTATCGTCGCCTTCGGTTTCCTGACGCTCGCGGGTTTCCGCATCTCCCTGCGGGCGCCGACCGTCCTGGGCCGCTGTCTGGCCGCGGGCCTTACGACCATGCTCGCCGTGCAGGCGATCTTCAACATGGGAGCCGCGATGGTCGTCCTCCCGCTCACCGGGATGACGTTGCCGTTTATCAGCTACGGCGGTTCGAGCCTGATGGTGTGCTTCGTCGCCGTGGGCATCCTGTACCGGATATCGGAGGACAGTGAACGAGCGAGAGAGGCAAGGCCGCGCCGCGGCAAGCCCGCGCGTAGTGATCGCGGGCGGCGGTACTGGAGGGCACGCGATCCCCGCGCTGTGCGTGGCGGATAGCTTGAGCGAGGGGGGAGCTGCGGTGGAGTTCGTCGGCGCCCAGGCGGGCATCGAGAGGGATATCGTCCCGCGCGCCGGCTACGCCCTGCACACGCTGCCCCTCACGGGCCTCTCGGGTGGCCCCGTCGCCCGAGCCGGCGCGGCGCTCCTGTTCCTGAGGGCGCTCTCCCGCTGCCGGATCCTGATGAAGAGACTGCGTCCGGCCGCGGTCCTCGGGGTGGGCGGCTACGCGAGCGCTCCAGCCGTCGCAGCCGCGAGCACTTTGGGCATCCCGACCTTCCTGCACGAGCAGAACTCGGTGCCGGGCCGTGTCAACCGCCTGGCCTCGCGCTTCACGACAGGGACCTTCGTGACGTTCCCCTCAGCGGCAGAGCACCTCAAAGACGCCGCCTGGGTCGGGATGCCTACTCGCCGAGAGCTCTTCGACGCCTCGCGAGAGGAGGCATTACGCGACCTCGGACTGCAGCCACCGGTCGTCCTGATCTTCGGCGGGAGCGGCGGGGCGCTCAAGCTGAACGTCTCTGCCGCCAAAGCCTTTCGCGGCTCGACACCCTACACGGTGGTCCAGATCGCTGGTCGCCGCGACTTCCCGCGTCTGCAAACGGACAACCCAAAACACGTAATATTGGAGTACGCGGATGAGATCTGGCGCTACCTCGCAGCGGCCGAGGTGGTAGTGAGCCGGGCGGGGGCGGGATCTCTGTTCGACACGGCGGCGGTCGGGAGGGCCACTATCATGGTGCCATATCCTTATGCGACGGGAGATCACCAGCTGCACAACGCGCGGTTCTTCACAGAGAGGGGCGCCGGAGAACTGCTCCTGGACTCAGAGGTCGACGCGGCCGCGTTGCGTGGGCGCGTCGAGGCTCTGCTCGAGGACGAACGACGACGAGAGGGGCTCGCCGGACGGATGCGCGCGCTGGCGACCCCGGGCGCTGCGAACGAGGTGGCGGGCAGGCTGCTGCGCGCCTCAGCAGAGAGGGAGTAAGGGATATGAGAACCCACATGATAGGCATCGGCGGGGCAGGAATGAGCGGGATAGCCGAGGTCCTGAGCAGGAGGGGGGACGTCGTTACAGGCTCGGACCTCAAGGAGTCTCCGTACACCAGGAGGCTCAGGGAAGCCGGTCTTACGGTCTACATCGGGCACGCTGCGGGGCAGGTCGGGGACGCGGACCGGGTCGTCATCTCGACCGCCATCCCCAAAACCAACCCCGAGCTACTCGAGGCCAGGCGCAGGTCCATACCGGTGATCCCTCGCGCCGCGGCGCTGGCCTGGATCCTGGAGGGCAGCCGCGGCATCGCTGTGGCCGGCACTCATGGCAAGACGACGACGACGAGCATGACGGCCCACGCGCTGCGGGCGCTGGGCGAGAACCCGACCGCGCTGGTCGGCGGCGAGCTCAACGACATCGGGAGCAACGTGGCCTTCGGGCGCGCTGACCTGGTCGTCGCGGAGGCCGACGAGAGCGACCGCTCGCTCCTCCATCTCAGGCCTCAGGCCGCCGTGGTCACTAACGTGGAGTTCGACCACCCTGACTTCTACGCCGCGCTCGACGACGTCCTGGAGACCTTCTCTGCCTTCGTCGCCGCGCTTCCGCCCGACGGACACCTCGTGACCTGGGCCGAAGACCCTTCCTTCCCCCGGCTCGTCGCCGACGCCCCCTGCCCAGCAACGACCTACGGTCTCTCGACCGGGGACCTGATGGCGGAGATCCTGGGCCCGAACAGCTACGTGCTCTCGGAGGACGGCGAGCGCCGCGGCACGGTCGAGCTCGGCGTCTTCGGGCGGCACAACGTGCTCAACTCGCTGGCCGCCGCAGGGATCGCGCGCTGGCTCGGCCACGACGCCTTGATGGCAGCACGTACCTTGAAGGACTTCGGAGGCGTACGCCGCCGCTTCCAGCTCAAGGGAGAGAGGGCCGAGGTCAGGGTAGTCGACGACTACGCTCACCATCCCACCGAGCTGTGTGCCACGCTGGAAGCCGCCCGCGCGACCGCGCCCTCGGGCGGCCGGGTCGTGGCCGTCTTCCAGCCACACCGCTACTCCCGTACCCGCAAGCTCTACCGCGAGTTCGGCAATTCTTTCGCGGCGGCGGACGCGGTCCTGGTAACCGAGGTCTACGGCGCCGGTGAGATGCCCCAGCCGGGGGTGAACGGGAAGCTGGTGGTGGACGCAATCTGCGAGACGAGCGATCACCCGGAGGTGTACTACCTCCCCCAGCAAGACACGATACCGAAGGTGCTGCGTGATATCTCCTTGCCAGGAGACGTGGTCCTCACGCTTGGCGCCGGGGATATCTCGAGGGCGGGCGAGGAACTGCTGGAGTTACTTGGGGACTGAGATACCAAGAGACCCGCTCCGCGCTATCGTCATCTGCGTGGCGGTCGCCGCCCTCACCACCGCCATAGTCTTCGTCGCCTCCTACCTCACCGTCCCCGTCGCCGGAGTGCAGGTGATCGGAGCCCACATGTTCCCCGAATCAATGGCCTGGAAGGCCGTACCCGATCGCGCGAGCCTCCTTACCCTCAATGCCGCCTCTCTCGAAGAGAAGATAGAGACTAATCCTTGGGTTGAAGGTGCGGTGGTGACCAAGAATTGGGATTCCGGTATAGTTACGATAGAGGTTGAGGAACGTCGCGTGGTGTTGGATGCCGAGGTTGAGGGTCGGCGTGTGATCCTGGCGGCGGACGGGGCGAGGCTCCCGGAGCCGGGAGGAGCGAACCTCGAGAGGGTGGAGCTGGGCGAGGATCTGGTGGGAGAGGTCGTGGAGTTCGCGAGGGTTCTTGAGAGCAACGGGGTCAGGCTGGACTCGGTTGACGAGGCCGGGCCTGGCGGCATCGAGGCCACGGTTGAGGGGCGCCGCGTCGTCTTCTCCGGGGAGGTCGGCGCCGGGCAGGCGCGAGCGCTGGAGGGGGTCATGAGCCGGCACCCTGACGCCCCGATCTTCGACCTCCGCTCACCGCAGAGGGTGGTGGTCGGCGGGTCTTCGAACGGCGGCGCCGGGTAGGAGCAGATCGTGGCTCAATCTCTCGTCTACGGCATCGACGTGGGGACCACCAAGATCGTTGCCCTCGCCGGGCGGGTGGACACGAGGAGAGGGTGGGTCGAGGTGCTCTCCATGGGGGAGGCGCCGAGCAACGGGCTCAAGAGGGGTGTCGTCGTGGACCGAGGGGCGGCAGGGGAATCGGTGGCGGCGGCGATCGAAGCCTGCGGCGTGCTCGGCGGCCCGGTGAGCGTCGGTATCGCCGGCAGCCACATCTCCTCTTTCAACACCGAGGTCACGGTCCTCAACCGTTCGAGGAACCTCATGATCTCCAACCGTTTCCTGAATAAGCTGGAGCAAGAGGCGCGCCAGCTGGACTTGCACGAGGACGAGCAGGTTATCCAAGTCATCCCGCGCGGCTACGTGCTGGATGGCTCCGAGGGCGTCAAGAACCCGGTCGGCCTCGCGGCACGCAAGATCACCATGCGGGCCCACGTTGTGAGCGGCGCCGTCTCCAGCATCCAGAACCTCCTGCATGTAGTCGAGGACTGCGGGGTCAGGGTCTCGCGCGTGGTGCTCGAGCCGCTGGCCTCGGCCGAGGCGTGCCTGCTCGATTCCGACCGCGAGTCCGGCGTCGTCCTCATCGACGTAGGCGGCGGCACAACGGATATCGCGACCTTCCTGAAAGGCGCGCTAACCCACACCGCCGTCATCCCTATCGGCGGCGAGAACTTCTCCTCAGACCTCGCCTACGGGCTCAAGATCCCTCACCACATCTCCGAGAAGATCAAGCGGCGCTACGGCACCGTCCTCTCAGACGCCGTGGACCCCGTCGCCGCCGTCAAGCTCGACGACCGCTACTACAACGCCAGCTTTATGAGCCAGATCCTCGAGTACCGCGCCCGCGAGGTCTTCGAGTTCGTGCGCGAATCGCTCGAGAAGGCTCGCGTTCATAACCTCCTCCCGGGTGGCGCCGTCCTTACCGGCGGCGGCTCCCTCCTCGACGGCATGACCGACCTCGCCGAGGATATCCTCGGCATGCGCGCCCGGACCGCAACCCCGCGCCGCGTCCGGGGCGAGATTAAACCTGTACAGAAACCTCAGTATGCAACCTCTGTCGGTCTGTTATACTTCTCGGCCAGGCACGATGAGCCTGGACCAAAGGTTAAAGGTGCAGGGGCAACGAGTTTTGGTAGCATAGTGGAGGCGGTCAGAAGCTGGTTCAGGGGAGGATAGACCGGCGAGGCCCTAGAGCAGGCGATGGAGGGTTTGAAAGGCGATGTTAGACGCGGGGACTAGCTATCTGGCGGTGATCAAGGTCGTCGGCATTGGCGGTGGGGGAACCAACGCCGTGAACCGCATGATCAACTCTGGCTTGCAGGGAGTTGAGTTCATAGCGGTCAACACGGACGCGCAGGCCCTCCAGATGACGGATGCGGACCAGAAGATCCACATCGGAGAGAAGATCACGCGGGGCCTGGGTGCTGGCGCGGACCCGAAGATCGGGGCTGAGGCCGCCGAGGAGAACAAGGCGGAGATAGAGGAGGCTCTACGCGGGGCGGACATGGTGTTCGTCACGGCGGGCAAGGGCGGCGGCACTGGCACGGGGGCTGCCCCGGTCGTCGCGAAGATCGCGCGGGACTCGGGAGCCCTGACCGTCGGGGTCGTGACCAGGCCGTTTGCGTTCGAGGGGCGTCGTCGGGCGACGTACGCCGAGGAAGGCATCAAGCGCCTGAAGGAGAACGTGGACGCCCTCATCATCATCCCCAACGACCGGCTCTTGCAGGTAGCCGAGAAGCGGACGAGCATGATGGACGCCTTCAAGATGGCCGACGACATCTTGAGAAAGGGCGTGCAGGGCATAACGGACCTCATCACGGTGCCCGGTCTCATCAATTTGGACTTCGCCGACGTGCGCACGATCATGCACAACTCCGGCTCGGCTCTGATGGGCATCGGGGAGTCGAGCAGCGAGAACAGGGGAGCTGAGGCCGCGAAGCTGGCGATCTCCAGTCCGCTGCTGGAGGCGAGCATCGAGGGGGCGACGGGCATCATCCTCAACATCACGGGAGGGAGCGAGCTCGGGCTCTTCGAGGTCAACGAGGCAGCGGAGATCGTCCACAACGCCGCCCACCAGGACGCTAACCTGATCTTCGGCGCCGTGATCGATGAGTCCTTTGGGGACCAGGTTACGGTCACGGTGATCGCCACGGGCTTCGACCAGCGCCTGGCGAACCAGCGCCGCGCGGAGCGTCCGGCTGTCGAGCAGCGCGAGGAGGAGGAGGTCGCGCCTGCCGGGCCGGCTGCCTCTGAGGGTGACGTACTGGACATCCCGGCCTTCCTGCGCCGCCGGTAGGCCACACCTAGGGCGTGAGCCGGGACCGTTTCGTTCTTGAACGCACCAGTCCCGGCGTTACCCACGCCGCGGACGGCGGCCCCGTCTACGTTGCGCCCGACCCTCAACCTCGGGGGGCCAGGGTGTGGTTCTTCACGCGGCTTGGCGGTGTCTCGGAGGAGCCGTACGACAGCCTGAACGTCTCGAAGAAGGTGGGCGACCGCGCCGCGGCGGTCGAGGAGAATATCTCCCTGATAAGGCGTGCGATGGGCGGAAGAAGCTCTGCGTGGGTGCGCCAGGTCGCGGGAGACGGCGTGGCGCGGGTGTCCGAGGCCGGGTTCGCGGGAGAGGCCGACGCCCTCATTACCTCCGAGCGAGATCTTTGCCTCGCCGTGGCGGTAGCGGACTGCGTGCCCGTCGCGCTCGTCGGAGAACGCGGCGTGGCGATGGTCCACTCTGGCTGGCGCGGGACGCTCGCGGGGATCGCGGGCAAGGCGTTGCGCAGCTTCGGCGAGGAGGGCGTGAGGGCTTACGTCGGGCCGGGCATACGCGGGTGTTGCTATGAGGTTTCGCAAGAGCTGGCGGAGGCATTCGAGGCCAGGTTCGGAGAGGGTGTGGTCTCTGGACGCCACCTCTCGTTGCCGGCGGCGATAAAGGTAGACCTCGAGCAGATGGGGGTTGGGGAGATCCACGACCTCGGGCTGTGCAGCGGGTGTCGCCCCGACCTCTTCTACTCCCACCGCAAGCAGGGCCCCCGTACGGGCCGGAATCTGGCTGCCGTGGCGCTGTGACCGCGGCGGCCATCCGGAACAACCTCGCGCGCGTGCGCGAAGAGATAGAGGCGGCGCTGGCGCGCGGGGGGCGGGGGGCGGGGGAGGCGCGGGTACTCGTCGCCAGCAAGTACTACGATGTGGACCAGATCTCCGCGCTCGCCGAGGCCGGCGCCGACCTGCTCGGCGAGAACCGGGCGGACGACCTCGTCCGCAAGCAGGAGATCTTCGGCGACCGCTTCGAGTGGCACTTTATCGGCCACCTGCAGAGCAGGAAGGCAAAGATAGTGGTTCCGAGGGTGAGCCTCATCCACTCGGTAGACTCGGTCAAGCTCGTAGAGGAGCTCGCCAAACGGGCGCCTGAGGGGGGCGCAGTCGAGGTCCTGGTGCAGGTCAACGTGAGCGGCGAGGAGAGCAAGTACGGCGTCGCCGAGGGCGAGGTCGAGGCGTTGCTCGAGGCGGCTGCGCAGACCGGAGGGCTGGTCCTCGCGAGGGGGTTCATGACCCTCGCGCCGCTGGTTGAAGACCCCGAGAATGTACGCTATGTTTTCGCGAAACTTCGAGCGATTCGTGATAGGCTAAGGCAGAGTTGGAGCCCACACTTCGATCTCTCCGAACTCTCAATGGGGATGAGCGGTGATTTCGCTGTAGCGATCGAAGAGGGAGCCACCTTGGTGAGAATCGGGCGAGTGCTACTCGAGGAGGATGGCCCGTAAGGAGGCAGGATGGGAGTTAGGGATCGTCTGGAGCGGGTCGCGGCCTGGTTCGGCTTCGGCGTCGACGACGATGATTACTACGAAGACGAAGAGGAAGAGGAGCGCCGCTACGGAAAAGACCCCTACGCGAACGGGGCGAACAGCGACGAGCCGAGCCCCGCAGTGCGCCGCCTCGGTCGGGCTGAGCGCTCATCCGCCTTCGGCACCTCGCTTGGAGACCTCTTCGGCAGCGAGGGCCCCAGCAGGAGGGAGAGCTACACGCAGCACAACCAGCCGCACCTGCGCGCCGTCCCCGACCAGCGACCCACGCGGGTAAGCGTGCTCGAGCCCTCCAGCTTCAACGACGCCCAGTCCCTGGCCGACCGCTTCAAGCGCCAGCAGCCCGTCATCCTGAACCTCCAGAACGTCGACGGCGACCTGAGTCGCAGGATGGTAGATTTCTGCTCGGGCCTCACCTACGCGCTCGACGGGAACATCCAGAGCGTCGCCAGCAGGGTCTTCCTCCTGACACCGCGCAACGTCGAGGTGAGCGCCGAGGAGCGCAAGCGCATCGCCGAGCGGGCGTTCTTCAACCAGCTCTGATTCTTGGAGAAGGTCGGGATAATCGGGGCGGGTAAGATCGGCGGCTCACTCCTGGTGCGCCTCGCCGAGTCCGATGGCTTCGACCTCGCCGTGAGCGACATCCACCCCGAACAGCTCGAGCCGTACAAGAGCTACGGGGTCCACACCACCTCCTCCAACCAGGAGCTCGCCGAGCGGAGCGACCTCGTCGTCGCTGCCGTGAAGCCCTGGGACGTCGCGCAGGTCCTAAGCGAGGTCTCCCCGGTATTCGAGGGTACGGGCAAGGCGCTCGTGAGCGTCGCCGCGGGGGTCTCGATCTCGAGTATCTCCGAGAAGCTGCCGCCGGGGACGGCGGTACTCCGTGTGATGCCAAACGTGTGCGCCTCGGTAGGCCTCGGCTCGGCTGTCGTGACGACCAACGAGCCCGGACGTGAGGCGCTGCCGACGGTTATAGACATCTTCCAGCACGTCGGCGACGTGCTGGAGCTGCCCGAGCGCCTCTTCGACGCGGCGACCGCACTGCACGGTTCCGGGCCAGCGTACGTCGCGCTCTTCGCCGACGCTCTCATACAGGCCGGTGTGAGGGAGGGCATCCCGCGCGACGTGGCGCGCAGGCTGGTCGTCGAGACGATAGGAGGTACGGCAGTTCTCCTCAAGGACCGGAGCGCCCACCAGGTGCGCGACGAGGTCATGACGCCTGGCGGGACCACGGCCGCGGCCTTCGTCGCAATGGAGAAGGCAGGCTTCGTCGCGGCGGTCTACGACGGGGTCAACGCGGCTACACAGCGGGCGCACGGGCTCGGCGGATGAGCGTGGCTTTGCTGTTGCAGGATTTCGCGTACAGCATCGCCGGGCTCCTCTCGGCTATCGTCAATTACGCTTACTACATCCTCTTTGGGGCGATCATCGCCTCCATCCTCTTCTCCTGGTTCCCGTCCTACCCATCGAGCGGGTTCTTTCAGGCGATCTACGATGCCGTGCGTGCGATCACGAACCCAATATTGTGGCCCATCCGCAGCCGCATCCCGATGCTCAGGCTCGGGGGCTTCGGGATCGACCTCTCACCGATCATCGCGATCTTCGGCCTGAGCATCGCGCGTAGTTTGTTGCTAATAGTGATCAGCGAGTTCATAGGACCTGTAACGGGGTGATACTTTATGCCGATTAGACCGATAGACGTGAGGCGCAAGGAGTTCCGGAACGGCTTCCGCGGCTACGACGCCAACCAGGTAGACGACTTCCTGGACGCGGTGGCGGACGAGTTCGAGCGCACCTACACCGAGAACGCCCGGCTGCGAGAGGAGATATCGAGCCTGCGCGAGAGGTTGCAGCAGTTCGAGGAGCTGGAGGGTTCGATCCGCTCGGCCCTCGTGCACGCCGAGCAGGCGGCGAACGACCTGCGCCGCACCGCGAACTGGGAGGCCGAGGACGTGCGCAAGAGCGCGGCACGCGAGGCGGACCTGACGGTCCGCGAGGCGCAGGCCCGCGCGCACCAGATGCTCGCCGAATCCTCGGCGCGCGTCGAGCGGATCCAGGAGTCCTACGAGGCCCTCCAGGAGGCCAAGAGGACGTTCACGAACGACTTCCGCCAGCTCCTGAAGACCTACACGGAAGTGATGGATAGCATGGAGATCTCCTCCGCCAAGGAGATCGAAGCCTCCCTGCGCGAGCGGCTGGACACCGAGTCTATCGCCGTTGCGCGCGAGGCCGCAAGCTACGAGACCGCCCCGGAGCCGGAAGGTACCCGGCGGATCGAAACCGAGCCTACAGAGGGTGTCCTCGCCGAAGCGGCCTCGGCAGAAGACGACGCAGCGACGCAGAGCATCGAGCCAGAGACCGCAGAGCCTACGCCGGAGGAGATCGACTCGGAGATCGCCGAGCTGGAGGCCACGGAGCCGGAGATGGAATCCTCGGCCTCGGAGGAGCCTCCTGCCCCCACCGGTGACCTCGGTGCCGCACCCGAGCCCAGCGAAGAGCCCGCAGCCGTGGACGAGCCTGCGCCGGCCGACGAGCCCGCCGCGGAAGAGGTAGACAGCGAGGAGCCGACGCTCTCGGAGCAGAGTAGCTCCGAGAGCTTCTTCGACCGCGAAGGGGGCACTGGGTCCTCCCAGGAAGGCGAAAGCCGCATCTTCCGCGCCAGCCGCTTTCTGCGCCGGCGTGAGTAAGGGGCCCGTCACCGCAACGAAGGAAGGGACCCTTCTCAACTTGAGGGTCTCGCCCGGGGCGAAGCGGACCGAGATCGAAGGCCCCTACGGCGAGAACGCCATCAAGGTTAGAGTCTCTTCACCCCCCGTGAACGGCAGGGCGAACGCGGCCGTCGAACGTGTCCTGGCCAACCTGCTCGAGGTCCCGCTCTCCGCCGTCTCGGTGGTACGGGGCGCATCGAGCAGGGACAAGACGGTCCTCGTGCGCGGCCTGCAACCGGCCGAAACCCGGAAGGCCCTGGCCGCCCACCTCGGATAATTCGTGCCCCTGCACGCCTTCGAAGTTGACCCCTCCGAGGCCGGAGAACGTCTCGACCGGCTGGCCGCCCGCCGCCTCGACACCAGCCGTAGCAATATTCAACGCATAATACAAAAAGGGTCGTTATGGGTCGATGGCGAGGCGGCGGCTGCGTCCTACAGGTTACAGGGTGGTGAGCACGTCGAGGCGCGGCTAGAGGACGTGGAGCTCACGGCGGAGGATATCCCCGTGTCCCTCGTCTTCGAGGACGAGTCTCTAGTAGTCGTGGACAAGCCGGCTGGGCTTGTCGTGCACCCGGGCGCGGGAAACCCGTCCGGGACGCTCGTCAATGCGCTGCTCGGGAGAGGAATTGCGGGTGGTGAGGACCCGGCCAGGCCAGGGATCGTCCACCGTCTCGACAGGGATACCTCGGGGCTCATGGTCGTCGCGAAGGGAGAGCCGGCGTACTCGAGGCTTGTAGGGATGATGGCCGGGCGAACGGTTCGGCGCGGATACCGGGCGGTCGTCGTGGGAGAGGGGCTGCCCAAGACGGGGACCGTAGACTCGCCGGTGGGAAGAGACCCCGACAATCCGACCCTGATGACCGCGGGCGTGGGCAGGCCCGCCGTCACGCACTTCGAGGTTGTACGGCAGGCCGCGGGTCATACGATGCTACTGGTACGGCTCGAGACGGGGAGGACGCACCAGATCCGGGTCCACCTCTCGGCCATCGGTTACCCCGTCTACGCCGATCCGCTCTACGGGACGCCGGTGCCCGGACGCCGGCTCTGGCTGCACGCAGAGAACCTGGCATTCGCCCATCCGGTGACGGGGGAGGATCTCAGCTTCGAGTCGCCCATCCCGGAGGACTTGCGGGAGTCGGCAGAGCAACTCATGGCTCTTTCGGACAGGTAGCCAATGGCATCAACCGATGTTTGTCCTTGACGCCTCTCTTGCGCTCTGGTAGCGTGCCCGCTTAAGAACAACCGACCTTTAACGGCGTCCAGCGAGGCGCGAAGGAGGTTACGGCTTGGACCGAACGAGCGTCCACGAGCGCGCACGATCCCAGGTACTCACCCCGGATGGCATCGACCGTTCGTTGCGCCGCATCTCGCACGAGATCCTCGAAAGAAACGCATCGAACTTGGATAACCTCGCGCTCGTCGGCGTGCTGACGCGCGGGGTCCCGCTGGCACGCCGCATCTCCGAGAACATCCGGCTCTTCGAGAGGCTCGACGTGCCTGTCGGTTCGCTTGATATCACGCTGCACCGCGACGACCTGGCCGGCGAGGAGCCGGAGGTCAGGGGAAGCCGAGTGCCCTTCGAGGTTGCAGGGCGCACGGTCGTGCTGGTTGACGACGTCCTCTACACAGGACGTACGGCGCGCGCGGCGATGGATGCCTTGCTGGAGCTTGGTCGTCCGGCGGCGATCCGGCTCGCCATTCTGGTGGACCGCGGGCACAGGGAGCTGCCCATAAGGGCTGACCACGTCGGCAAGAACGTGCCCACAGCGCGCGATGAGCGGGTGCTCGTTAACCTGGCCGAGACAGATGGGGAGGATGGGGTGATCATCGTTCATGACTAGGAACTTCTTGACGCTTGAGGACGCGACCCGCGAAGACCTGCGGTCCATACTGGGCTTGGCGCGGGCTCACGCGAGAGGGGAAGCGGGCGGCTCGCTCGCCGGGAAGACGGTCTGCCTGGCCTTCTTCGAAGCCTCCACCCGGACGGCGGTCTCCTTCGAGCTCGCCGCCAGGCGGTGCGGGGCGGATGTGATATCGCTCTCCGAGAACGGTTCCGCTATCGCCAAGGGCGAATCCCTGATAGACACCGTCGTGACCCTCGACCGCCTGGGAGCGGAGGTACTGGTACTGCGCCACCCTGCAGCAGGCGCCGCCGCCCTCGCATCCCGGCACACGGGGGCTGCGGTGGTGAACGCCGGGGATGGCTGCGGCCAGCACCCGACGCAGGCGCTTCTCGACCTCTACGCTCTAAGCGGGGCCATGGGCGGACTCGAAGAGCTCGCTGGCCGGCGCCTGGCCGTCGTCGGGGACATCCTGCACAGCAGGGTGGCCCGCAGCGTCATCTACGCTTTCGGGGCCGTGGGGATACAGGTCGCCCTGGTCGCCCCGCGTACGCTACTGCCGCTCGAGAGCGAGGCGTGGGGGTTGCCGGTCCTGGATTCGGTAGACGAGGCACTAGCTTGGGGAGCCGGGGTACTCTACATGCTGCGGCTCCAGAAAGAGCGCATGAGTGGCGCGCGTGTTCCGTCGGTCGCCGAGTACGCGCGGTACTACGGGGTCGCGAGGCGGCACCTTGAGGGTGGGGTCCTGGTCATGCACCCGGGGCCGGTCAACAGGGGAGTGGAGATATCCGGCGACGTGGTCCTCGATCCTTCGTCCCTGATACCCGACCAGGTTGCCGCGGGCGTACACGTCCGGTCTGCGGTACTGGCGCTCGCCACCGGCGCCGCCCACGAGGTGGCGGCTTGAACGGGCGCAACGGGACCCCGGGCGAGCTCGTCATCCGCCACGTGTACGCCCTCGACCCGGGTAACGGCCTCGACGGCGTCGTCGACGTGCGCCTGCGCGCAGGACGCGTCGCCGAGATCGGTGAGGGGCTGCGTGGCGTCCGCGAGCTTGACGCCGACGGCTTGCACCTCTTCCCTGGCTTCGTGGACGTGCACGCCCACTGGCGCACGCCCGGCCGGGAGGACGAAGAGAGCGTCGAGAGCGGCTCCGCTGCGGCGGCCGCCGGCGGCTTTACCGGCGTCGTGATGATGCCCAACACGGACCCTGTCGTCGACAGTCCGGCCGTCGTAAGCGGTCTCGTCCGGCGCGTCGAGCGAGAGTCCAGGGTGCGGGCCTATGTCTCGGCCGCCCTGCACGCCGGGCTCAAAGGCGAGCATCTCACGGAGATGCGCCTCTTGAAAGAGGCCGGAGCATCCTGCGTCTCCGATGACGGGCTCGGGACAGCCTCGGCCGGAGTATTGCGCAACGGCCTGCTCTACGCCCGCTCGGCTGCTCTGCCGGTGATCCTGCACTGCGAGGACCACACCCTGGCGACCGGCGTCGTGCACGACGGGGTCCACGCCGCCCTCGCCGGGATCCCTGGCTCTCCCGCCAGCGCCGAGGACGCCGCGACGGCCACAGCGCTCGTGCTCGCCGCGGAGACGGGGGCGAAGGTCCACATCACGCACGTCTCGACCGCCCTCTCGGCGGGGCTAGTCGGCTTCTTCAAGGGACGGGCGCACGTCACGGCGGACACCACGCCGCACCACCTGACCCTTGCGGACGACCTGGTCGCCACGCTCGACGGGATGTACCGGGTAAACCCGCCTCTCAGACCGCACGAGGACCGCGACGGGGTTACCGGCGCTTTGCGCGACGGCGTCCTGGACTTCGTGGCCACAGACCACGCGCCGCACGCCTCTGAAGAGAAAGAGCTGCCCCTGGAGGAGGCCGCTCCGGGCTTCCTGGGCCACGAGACGGCCTTTCCAGCGCTCTACACCGAGCTGATCCTGGGGGGTAGGCTCTCGCTCTATCGGCTAATAGCGGCGATGAGCTGTGCTCCGGGGGGTTGGATCGGGGAGGGTGGCGGCATCTCGGTTGGAGGACCGGCGGATCTCGTGCTCGTGGATCTCTCGGAGGAGTGGACCGTGAGCCGGGAGGCGCTCGTGAGCAGGTCCTCGAACTCTCCATACCTCGGGCGCGGGCTGACGAGCCGGGTCGTGGGTACTATAGTTGGCGGAGAGCTGGTGCACGACAGGACGGGAGCGAAGTTTGGCGTACGGGCGTAACCGAGCGACGGTAGTCCTCGAGGACGGGGCCCTCTTCGAAGGATGGAGCTTCGCCGGCGAGGGCGAGGTCACGGGCGAGATCGTCTTCACAACCAGCATGGTCGGCTACCAGGAGACCCTCACGGACCCGTCCTATCGGGGGCAGGTCGTGCTCTTCACCTACCCCCTGATCGGGAACTACGGCGTGATCCCCGGCGACGGGGAGTCCCGCAGGGTGCAGGCCGCGGGCGTGCTCGTGCGCGAGTACACCCCGCACCCGAGCAACTGGGCGAGCGAGAGTTCCCTGGCCGCTATGCTCGAAGAGACGGGCGTGATCGGGGTCGAGGGTATAGACACCCGCGCCCTGACCCGTCACCTGAGGGACAAGGGTGCGATGCGGGGCGTTATCTCTACCTCCGATCACGACCCGAAGTCGCTGCGCGAGAAGGCCGTGGCCCACCCGCCGATGGTCGGCCTCGACCTGGCCTCCACGAGCTCCGAGCTGACCGGGCCGACACTGCTGCCGGCGCTCGGCGAGGAGCGCTGCCGTGTGGCGGCCCTCGACTACGGCGTGAAGAGCTCCATCTACGAGGAGCTCAGGAGCCGCGGCGCCTCGGTGATTGCGATGCCCGGCTCGACGGGCGCCAGCGAGATCCTCGCGGCGAAACCCGACGGTCTTTTTCTATCGAACGGACCAGGGGATCCGGCTGCCCTTCAGGACGCGGTCGGCAACCTGCGCCCGGTCCTCGGTGAGGTGCCGGTCTTCGGCATCTGCCTCGGGCACCAGCTCCTCGGCCTCGCCCTCGGCTGCGAGACCTACAAGCTGCCCTTCGGGCACCACGGCGCCAACCATCCGGTAAGGAACCTCAAGACGGGGAGGATCGAGATCACCAGCCAGAACCACGGCTTCGCCGTGCGCGAGCAGACAATGCCCGCCAGCGTAAACCTGACCCACCGCAACCTCTACGATGGCACCATAGAGGGCATCGAGAGCCCATCTCTAGGTGCCTGGAGCGTGCAGTACCATCCGGAGTCGAGCCCGGGACCGCGAGACTCAGGCTACCTCTTCGACAACTTCGTAGAGAGCATCTCCGAGAAAGCGCGCGCGTAGCCCTTGCCGCGCCGCGACGACATCTCGAGCGTTTTGATCATCGGCTCGGGCCCGATCGTGATCGGGCAGGCCGCCGAGTTCGACTACTCGGGTACCCAGGCTTGCCACGCCCTGCGCGAGGAGGGCTACCGCGTGATCCTGGTGAACTCGAACCCCGCCACCATCATGACGGACCCTGAGGTCGCCGATGCGACCTACGTCGAGCCCCTCACCGCAGGCACCGTCGAGGAGATTATCCGCCGCGAACGCCCCGACGCCCTCCTGCCTACCCTCGGCGGCCAGACCGCCCTGAACCTCGCCGTCGAGCTGCACGAAGCGAGCGTCCTCTACGACTACGGCGTCGAGCTTCTCGGAGCTTCGGTCGAGTCGATCCGCAAGGCCGAGGACCGCCGCCTCTTCCGAGAGGCGATGGACCGCCTGAACCTGAAGGTCCCCGAGAGCCGCGTCGTCCGCGAACTCGGCG